>NZ_JARAMO010000017.1:0-55910 GCF_028807275.1 Mameliella sp. AT18 | reverse complement strand
CTGACCGATCAGCCCCATGCCGCCACCCGTGCGTGAAACTCGGCCTCCGTCATGTGGTACTTGGGCGCGATGAACTCCTCGGCGCGCTTGATCCAGCCACCTTTGCCGCCGGCGCGGGTCCGCGCGTACTTGCGCGACGCCGGGCGATTGTCGGCGATGCGGAAGTAATAGTTGCGCCGCGCGATCCCGTAGGCGTCCGCCATGTGATGTGGCGCCTTTGCATAGGCGCGCGCCGCGGCGGCAATGGTCTGCGGGCCGATGGCGCCATCCACAGACACCTGTTCGCCCATCTGGTTCAGCAGGCGCTGCAGGATCTTCACCGCGTTGCCACCCGCATTAACATACATGTCAAAGACCGTGGCGTGCAGCGGCTCTGGCAATTCGGCGATGCGCGGTTTCAGGAAGTAATGTGTCAGGAAGATCGTTACCGCCTGTTCGCGGGTGATCTGGCGCACATCGGCGGCATCGACGCGCCCGTTGCCATCCAGGTCCAGCCCAAGACGGCGCATTGTATGTATCGTGACACCATATTTCGTGGCACCGCCCGGATCGTCCGGATCGTTGACATATCCGCCCTCGCGGGCAACGATTTCCTCGGCCATCCTGCGGACGCGGGGGGTCAGAGTCGACATCCAGTCTCTCCTGCTCGGTTCACTCTCGATGGCCTGAGGGTGCGCCGCAGCTCTTAACCAATCCTCACGGGACCGTACGTTGCATGACCGCTGACGAGATCATCGCCCTTCTGGGCCTGTCACCACACCCCGAAGGCGGGCATTACAAGCAGACATGGGAGGCCGACACCGGCAGCGGCGAGCGCGCGCCGGGAACCTCCATCTATTTCCTGCTGAAAGGGGAAGAGCGCAGCCATTGGCACCGCGTCGATGCCGGCGAGATCTGGCACTACTACGCCGGCAGCCCGCTGCGCCTGATGCGGTCCGCAACCGACAATGGCCCACGCAACGACATGGTTCTGGGACCGGACCTGGCCCGGGGTCAGCGCCCGCAGGGCATCGTCGAAGCCGGTCACTGGCAGGCCGCGCAGTCCCTTGGCGACTGGACCCTTGTGGGCTGCACCGTCTCACCTGGCTTCCGCTTCGAAGGTTTCGAACTCGCCGCGCCGGGGTTCGACATTCCCGGATGACGCGCACGAAAACGCCCGGGGCACTGGGCCCCGGGCGCAATTGCTTTGCCCTTGCAGCGAGTTACTCCACCCGTTCCATTTCGGACAGCTGATCGCTGGTGAACGGCGTGACGACGGCGTAATCGGCCTCGCTCACCATGATCATCTTGGTTTCATCCATCGGCAGCATGACGAACTTGTCACCCACCCCCAGGAAACCGCCGACCTCGGCCACGAGGCCCATGATCTCGCCGTTCTCGTCGACGATGAAATCGTCGATCGAGCCGATGCGCGTCCATTCGTCGGCCACGGTGTCATAGCTCACGTTCACGTCCCAATCGACGCTTTCCGAGGCGGACAGGGTGTAGATCGGCGCACCGACGATCACCGAGGCCTTGACCGGCGCGGTCAGCCCGGTGTCCGCCCTTGCCGTATCCGTGGCATCCGCTTTTGGTGCGGCCGGATCGTCGCTCTCGGCCATGTCCTTGTCGGTCACCTCCGGATCATCGGATTTGGCGACGTCCGGGTCAGCGGCCATCGGATCCGCGGTGTCGGCCTGCTCCATCGGCATCGGCATCGGGTCAGCGGCCGGGTCCATCGCATCACCGGTTTCGTGGCTTTCCGCCAGAGCGACAGCGGGGATGAGAGCGGTTGCAGCGACGGTCATCATGAATCGTTTCATGTTGAACTCCTTCCGTTTTTTCCGTTCGATCTGCCTGAAGAACGTGCCTCTTTTCGCTCCTGTTCCCCACTATATTTTTTATGCCTGCCGGAACTTCAGCCGCGTCCGTGCGTATGCACGAACTTCAAAAGCTGGGCGGTCGACGCGTCCTTTCCCTCGACCGGCGCAGCCCCCGTCACCATCGGCCCAAGGGCGGTCGCAAGCTCCTTGCCCAGCTCCACCCCCCATTGGTCGAAGGAGTTGATGCCCAGAATCACCCCCTCGACAAAAACCCGGTGTTCATAAAGCGCGATGATCTTGCCCAGGGTCTCGGGATCGAGCTGCGGATAGATCAACGTGGTCGATGGACGGTTGCCCGGGAACACCCGGTGCCGCGCCTGCCGTTCCAACTCGTCGCCTTCGAACTTGTCCGCCACCTTGCCGCGCGCCTCGTTCAGCGACCGGCCGCGCATCAGTGCCTCGGACTGGGCAAGGCAGTTGGCCACCAGCAGGTCGTGGTGATGTTTCAGATCAGCTTCATGGCCTTTTGCCGCGACAAGAAATTCCGCCGGGATCACCCGCGTGCCCTGGTGAATCAGTTGGTAAAAGGCGTGCTGACCGTTCGTGCCCGGCTCTCCCCAGACCACCGGACCGGAGTGATAGGGCAGATCGGCGCCGTCCATGCTGACGCCCTTGCCATTCGATTCCATTTCCAGCTGTTGCAGGTAGGCGGGCAGGCGCAGCAATCGGTTGTCATAGGGCAGCACCGCGCGCGTGGCATGGCCCAGCACCTGGTTGTGCCAGATGCCCACCAGCGCCAGCAGCACCGGCAGGTTCTCGGCCAGCGGCGCCGCCTGGAAATGGCAGTCCATCTTCATGCCGCCGGTCAGGAAGGCGCGAAACCCCTCCGGCCCCACTGCCAGCATCAGCGACAGACCGATCGGCCCCCAGACCGAGTAGCGCCCACCGACCCAGTCCTCGAAGCCGAACACGCGGTCCGCCGGGATGCCGAATTCCGCTGCCTTTTCCTGGTTCGACGACAAGGCGATGAAACGCCCTTCGTCCGAGACGCCCTTATCGGCCAGCCAGGCCTTGGCCGTGCGCGCATTGGTCATCGTCTCGATGGTGGTGAAGGTCTTGGAAGCGACGATGAACATCGTCGTGTCCGGGTCACACACGGCGAGCTTGTCCGCGATGTCCGCGCCATCGACATTCGACACGAAATGCGTACGCGGCCCGTCGTGATAAGGCGCCAGCGCCAGCGTCGCCATGACCGGGCCAAGGTCTGAGCCGCCGATGCCGATATTGACCACATCGGTTATGCCGGAGGCCCGCACCTCGCGCGCCAGGGACTCCATCCGGCCCAGCGTCTCCAGCACCGGCGGCATCACGTCCACGCCATCCACCCGCACTTCGGCCCCGTCCAGGTTGCGCAGCGCTGTGTGCAGCACCGCGCGCCCCTCGGTCTCGTTGATCTTTTCCCCGGCGAACATCGCGTCCCGACGGGCCGCCACACCGCGCGCCTTGGCCAGGGCCAGCAGGCCTGTGCGCACCTCGGCGTCGATCTGCGTCTTGGAATAGTCGAAGAGCATACCCTCCGCCAACAAAGAGAACGCCCCTGCCCGGCCCTCATCCGCGAACAGCGTTTCGATCCGGCGCTCGCCGATGCCTGTGGCCAGTGTTTTCAGTTCTTCGAACATTCCATCCCCCTCGCCGCCCGTGATGCGACCCTTTGAACATGTGCCCACCCCATAACAGGCGGAAAATGACAGATTTGCGACCCCGGCGCGCAGCTTACGGCGCCCAGTGCACCCGCGCCTCGGACAGGACCGCGTTGATCGGCGCCTCTGCGACCGGTTTGCCGCGCGCGCTTTCCAGCGCGGCACGCTTGTCCTCGCCAAAGATCAGGACGTGTTTGGACAGCGCCCCGTTCAGCACCGGGGCGCTCAACGTGATGCGCGGCTCGGGCGCGCCCGGCGCCCGCATCGGCAGCAGGACGGGCGCCTTGGCGGACAGGGCTTCTTCCAGCCGGTCTGCCCCCGGAAAGATCGAAGCCGTGTGCAGATCGGCCCCCATGCCCAGAAGAACCACCGCTAAAGGCAGTTCCTCGGCAATTGGCGCCTGCAGCGCCTCTAGCGCCCCTTCCGGCTGTTCCGCCGGGGCATAGAGCGGCAGGTACCGCGCCGCTTGCGCCCGATTGATCAGCAGCCGCTCACGCAGAAGGCCGGTATTCGACCGCGGGTTGTCCTCTGGCACCCAGCGTTCATCGGTCAGCAGCACGTCGACACGCGACCAGTCAAGGTCGACGGTGTTCAGATCGTCGAAGACCGGCCCGGGCGAGGTCCCGCCCGGCACCGCGAAACCGACCCGGTCGCGTTGGGACAGGGCCTGCCGCAAATCGCCGGCCAGTTGGTTGGCCAGATCGATGACCAGCATCTCCCGGTCCTGGTACTCGATGAATTCGTAACTCATGCTCCCGGCCTCCCTTGCCTTGCCAGGCTCATACGCGGATGTCGCGCCAGCGGCGCCCGTCGCGATGCATCAGCATCAACGCATCATCCGGCCCGGCCGAGCCCGGGTCATAGGGTTTCGGCACCTCGCCCCGGCTCTGCCATCCGGCGATGATCGGATCGGTCCAGGCCCAGGCGGCCTCGACCTCGTCACCGCGCATGAACAGGGTCTGATTGCCCCGGATCACGTCCATGATCAACCGCTCGTAGGCATCGGGGACCTCTTCCGCTTCCGGCCCCAGTGCCTCGGCAAAGCTCATGTCCAGCGGCACATCCACCAGCCGCATGCCGCCCGGCCCCGGTTCCTTGATGGTCACGCCCAGTGTCATGCCCTCATTGGGCTGCAACCGGATCGACAACACGTTGCGATGCGTGCCTGCCTCGGGGCCAAAGATCGAATGCGGTGCATCCTTGAAGACCACGGCGATCTCGCTGGCCCGGGCCCGCAGCTTCTTGCCCGTGCGCAGGTAGAAGGGCGTTCCGGCCCAACGCCAGTTCGAGATATGACATTTCATCGCGACGAAACTCTCGGTGGTCGACCGCGGGTTCTCCACATGGGCGCGATAACCGGGTTGGTCTTCATCCGCGTCGTATTGGCCGCGCACGATATGATGATAGTCCACCGGGTCCAGCGCCCGGATCACCTTGAGCTTTTCGTCCCGCACCGAATCCGGCTCGAACCGCGCGGGCGGTTCCATCGCGATCAGGCACAGCAACTGCATCAGGTGGTTCTGCACCATGTCCCGCATGGCACCGGACTTGTCGTAATAGCCACCACGCCCGCCCACGTCGACGGTCTCGGCGACAGTGATCTGGATGTGATCGACGTATTGCGCGTTCCACAGCGGTTCGAACAGCATGTTGCCGAACCGTACCGCCATCAGGTTCTGGACCGTTTCCTTGCCCAGGTAATGGTCGATCCGATAGATCTGATCCTCGTGAAAGTGCTGGCGCAGGGTCGCGTTCAGCGCCTTGGCGCTGTCGAGGTCATGTCCAAAGGGTTTCTCGACCACCACGCGGCTTTCGTCATCCGCCAGCCCGAAATGCCGCAGCCGTTCCGCCAGCGCACCGAACAGCGCCGGCCCAACCGAGAAATAAAACGCCCGCACCGTCCCCGGCCGCAGATGTGTCTTCAGCGCCTCCCAGCCACCTTCCCCCATCGCGTCGACCGCCTCGTAGTCGATACGTTCGAGGAATTGTTCCAGCGTGCCATCCTCGCAATGACGGCCACCGCCGAACTCGCGCGTGGCCTCGGCCACCATGCGCCGAAACCCTTCGGTGTCCATGTCGCTGCGAGCGGCACCGATGATCCGTGCGTCCTCGGGCATCTGGCCGCTGCAAAAGCGCCTGAACAGCCCAGGCAGGATCTTGCGCCGGGCCAGATCGCCCGTCGCCCCGAAAATCACCAGATCGAAAGGGTCGACCGGAATTACGCGTGAAACCATGAGTCCCTGCCTTTCCTGTTGGGCGGCGCGGGCCGCCTCTTGCCTTCGGCAATGTTCCGTTAGCGCTAACGCATCCTGTTCGCGCTTCGAATACCCCATGTTCATTTCAAAGTCTAACACCCAATTGATGCATCACAATGGCGTCAGGCGGAATCTTGTGACTGGCACAGGCTTTGCCTACTGCGTACGCCTTGGGTGACGAATTGAAGGACTGGAAATGAAAGACGCTTCCACCGCCAATATCGACAAGTTCAAGGACCCGGCCCACACCGCCAAGGGTGAGCCGCGCGCGCATGTGGCCCTGTCCGATCCCCAGACGCTGTGGTTCAACACCGGCACGCTCTGCAATATCGAATGCCTGAACTGCTACATCGAAAGCTCGCCCGATAACGACAGGCTGGTCTATATCACCGCGGACGAAGTCACCGAGTATCTCGACCAGCTTGAGGCGCGAAACTGGGGTGTGGCTGAGATCGGATTCACCGGGGGCGAGCCCTTCATGAATCCCCAGATGATCGAAATGACTCGCCGCAGTCTCGCCCGGGGGTACCAGGTCCTGATTCTGACCAATGCCATGCGGCCGATGATGCGCCCCATCGTGCGCGAAGGACTGCAGGCACTACAGGCGGAATATGGCGACCGGCTCACGCTGCGCATCTCGCTTGATCACTGGTCGGCGCGCCAACACGATGCCGAACGTGGCGCGGGCACATTCGAGAAAACACTCGAAGGGATGCGCTGGCTGCGCGATACCGGCATCCGCATGGCGGTCGCCGGCCGCACCATGTGGGACGAGACCGAAGCGCAGTCGCGCGATGGCTTCGCCCGCCTGTTCCGGACCGAGGGGTTCGACATCGACGCACATGATCCGGGCATGACCGTCCTCTTCCCGGAAATGGATCTCAGCGTCGAGGTGCCAGAGATCACCACCGCCTGCTGGGGCATTCTCGACAAGCATCCGACACAGGTGATGTGTTCCTCCTCGCGCATGGTGGTCAAGCGCAAGGGCGCCGCACGCCCCTCTGTCGTGGCCTGCACCCTCCTGCCCTACGAGCCGGAATTCGACCTGGGCGAAACCCTTGAGGCGGCAGAACGCGACGTCTCGCTGAACCATCCCCATTGCGCCAAGTTCTGCGTCCTTGGCGGGGCCAGCTGTTCCGCCTAGCGGCTGGACACGACGTCCCGGCAAGCCCCCGCCGAACCGCCGATCCAGCTTGCGCCGCCCCCTGCCCCGTGTCACTCCTCCGGCACCGAGCAGGAGAGACAGATGGCAGCGCGCAAGATCATCATCGACACCGACCCCGGCCAGGACGACGCCGTGGCCATCCTCCTGGCCCTTGCATCACCCGCCGAGCTCGAGGTCCTGGGAATCACCGCCGTCGCCGGCAACGTGCCGTTGGAACTCACCGCGCGGAACGCCCGCATGGTCTGCGCGTTGGCGGGCAAGCCCGAGACCCCTGTCTTTGCCGGATGCGACAGGCCCCTTGCGCATGACCTCGTCACCGCCGAACATGTCCACGGCAAGACTGGCCTCGACGGCCCCGACCTGCCCGAGCCGACCATGCCGCTGCAGGACGGCGATGCCGTCGACTTCATCATCGACACCCTGCGCGCCCAGCCGGAAAAGACTGTCACGCTCTGCCCCCTGGGTCCGCTGACCAACATCGCCGCGGCCCTGCAACGCGCGCCCGACATCGCGACGCGCATCCAGGAAATCGTCCTGATGGGCGGCGCCTACTTCGAGGTGGGCAACATCACGCCCGCTGCCGAGTTCAACATCTACGTCGACCCGGAAGCCGCTGAAATCGTGTTCAAATGCGGCGCACCGATCACCGTCATGCCGCTGGACGTGACGCACAAGGCGCTGGTCACATCCGCCCGGAACGAGGCCTTTCGCGCCCTTGAAACCCCGGTCGGCATCGCCGTCGCCCAGATGACCGATTTCTTCGAACGCTTCGACAAGGAAAAGTACGGATCGGACGGTGCCCCGCTGCACGACCCCTGTGTCACCGCCTACCTGCTGCAACCCGATCTCTTTTCAGGACGGTTCATCAACGTCGAGATCGAGACCCGCTCCGACCTGACGCGCGGCATGACGGTGGCTGACTGGTGGGGCGTCACCGACCGCGCACCCAACGCCATGTTCATGGGCGATGTCGATGCAGACGGCTTTTTCGCCCTGCTGACCGAAAGGCTGGCGCGGCTATGAAATCCCTCCACCTCGCTGGCGAAGCGGATGCCGACAAGCTGCTGCCGCTCGTCGCAGCCTTCCATACCGAAATGGGCTATGGCACCGACGACGAGCATCGCGCCGCCGCCATCTCGCCGTTGCTGCAGGGCTCGCCCCACGGCGCCGCCTGGCTGATCGGCCCGCGCCGCGCACCGGTAGGCTATATCGTGCTGACCTTCGGATGGTCGGTCGAGTTCGGTGGGCTGGATGCCATCGTTGATGAGCTATACGTCCGCCCCGCCGTGCGCGGGCGTGGCATGGGGATCGAGGCGCTGGACGGCATCGCCAAGGCCATGCGCGAGGCGGGCGTGCGTGCCCTCCACCTGGAAGTTGACCGCGAAGACGAACGCGCGCAGCGCTTCTATGGCCGCGCGCGTTTCAAGCCCCGTGATCGCTACATCTTCATGAGCCGGGTGCTCTGAGCCCGGCTTACATCGCGCTCACGACGATCACCATGAGGATCGAGTAGAGCATGATGCCCCCGCCGATCAGCCAGATCGGATAGTTGCGCCCGACGCTTGCCTTGGCCAGCTCCTTGGCCTGGTAGATCAGGTCGGGCCATGTGTAGCTGACAAAATCGCCCTGGGTGAAGACCGCCTTGATGCGCTCGTGCTCGTCCACCACCGGCAGGCGGCGGAAGCGCTCGTTCGACATGATGCGCAGCCAGTCGATGACCTCGTCGGTTTCCCGCGCCACGCGTGGATCGCGGGTCATGATCTCCTCCAGCGTCAGGCTGGCAGCGTCGGCATTCCGGGCCACGACCTTGCGAAGGATGTCCCGTTCCGTTGCCACACCCAACACGCGGTTGTCCGGATCCACCACGACAACCGAACCGAAATTGCGTTCGTTCATCGCCTGCGCGGCGGTCGTGACCAGCGTGTCCGGCGAAAACGTCAGCGGCTGCGGCTTCGAGGCAAACTCGGGCCGGTCCATCAGACGCATCGCGTAGGCATTGTCCGTCTGCATCGTCTTGCTCCTGTTTGTTGCGTCCCCGACAACCCTAGCCCTCGGACAGCCAGGGCAAGACTGCTGGCGCAACCGTGATCGGGCCCCTATATCTCGGGCATGACCTTGCAGATCCCCTTCGACAATTCCTATGCCCGCCTGCCCGAGGGCTTCTTTGCGCGTCTCGGCCCCACCCCGGTCAAGGCGCCGCAAACCGTGGCCTTCAACCACGACCTGGCCGAACTCCTTGGCATTACCGGCGCCGAGGACCCCGCGCTGGCAGCCCAATTCGGCGGCAACGCCGTGCCGGAAGGGGCCGAGCCGCTGGCCCAGCTTTATGCCGGCCACCAGTTCGGGCAGTTCAACCCCCAGCTGGGCGACGGACGCGCCCTGCTGCTGGGCGAGGTCGTCGGCACCGATGGTATCCGCCGGGACATCCAGCTCAAGGGCTCCGGCCCGACCCCCTTCTCTCGCCGTGGCGATGGCCGGGCCTGGCTGGGACCGGTCCTGCGTGAATACGTCGTCTCCGAGGCGATGCACGCGCTTGGCGTCCCGACAACCCGCGCGCTGGCCGCGATCCGCACGGGCGAGGAGGTCATCCGCGAACGTCCCCTTCCCGGCGCCGTCCTGACCCGCGTGGCGCAAAGCCATATCCGGGTGGGCACCTTCCAGGTCTTTGCCGCGCGCCAGGACAACAACCGCCTGCAGACGCTCTATGACTACACGGTCGAGCGCCACTACCCGGATGCACGCGACCCGCTGGACCTGCTGAACGGCGTGATCGAACGGCAGGCGCAGCTGGTGACGCACTGGATGGGCGTCGGTTTCATCCACGGGGTGATGAACACCGACAACTGTGCGCTCTCGGGCGAAACTATCGACTACGGGCCTTGCGCCTTCATGGATGCCTATGACCCGGACACGGTGTTTTCCTCGATCGATCGGTTCGGCCGCTACGGCTATGCCGCGCAGGCCGATATCATCGTCTGGAACATGGCGCAGCTGGCCACGGCCATGGTCCCGCTGATGCCCGACACCGACAAGGCCGTCGAGGATTTCACCAAGGCCGTGCACGCCATGCCCGACCGTCTGCGCGCGCTTTGGCTGGAGCGGTTCGGGGCCAAGATCGGCCTGTCCACCCCGACGCAGGAGGACCTGTCGCTGATCGGCGACCTGTTGACCCTGATGCATGAGGGCAGCGCCGATTTCACCAATACCTTCCGCGCCCTGGCGGATGGCGATGCTCGCGACCAGTTCACCGACCGTGCGGCCTTTGACGCATGGGAGGCACGCTGGCAGGCGAGACTGGAACAGGAGGAGACCCCGCAGGCGCTGATGCGCGCGGTGAACCCGGTTCTTATCCCCCGCAACCATCGAGTCGAACAGATGATCGAGGCCGCAGTGGCGGGCGACGATGCGCCATTCCACCGCCTGAACGCCGCGCTTTCGGCGCCATTCGACCTGAACGAAAGCTATGCCGACCTGCGCCGCCCGCCGTCGAGCGGCGAAAAGGTCCGTGCGACCTTTTGCGGGACATGACCCACCGGACGTGACCCCGCCCCGGGCCTGACCCGGGGCCTCTGCCCAAGCCTAGCCTTCTTTGCGCAGAGTCTCCTGCCCGGGACCGGGCGGGACCTCTGCCCGCGTCTTGCGGCGCCGGTTGATCAGCACGATCCCCACGGCCGTCAGCGCCAATGCGCCCAGGAAATCCGGCCCCACCGGCTCGTCGAAGACCAGCCAGCCGAAGACCACGGCCAAGACCGGGGACAGAAAACTGAAAGAGGCAATGTCCGACGCCGGATAGATCCCCATCAACCGTAACCAGAACAGGAAGCCGAGCGAAGCCACCAAAGTCCCGTAAACCAGCCCGAAAAGGCTCAACAGGTCGGTCTCTCGCCACAGCGGTCCAAAGAGCGGCGCCACCACGCAGAGCACCACCGCCGAGACCGCAAGCTGCCAGAACAGCTGTCCCTCGGCATTCAGCTCCGAGGTGCGAGTCAAACGTACGTTCAGTGCAATTCCCGCCCAGGCCCATGAGGCCAGCAGCGCCAGCAGGTCGCCGCGGATGTCCCCCGCCCCCCGGCTCTGCGGATCCGCCAGCGCCCAGCCCACCCCGGCCATCGCCAGAACCAGCCCCAGCAGACGCCGCGAAGACAGCCGCTCACCCGGCAGGGTGAAATGCGCCACCAGGGCCAGCCAGACAGGCATGGCGTAAAAGGTGATCGAGGCGCGCGAGACGCTGGTCAGGTCCAGCGAGGTGAACAACAGGATGAACTCGACACTGAACAGACCACCCAGAAACAGCCCCGACCACAGCGTGCGCCGCAAGCCTGTGATCCGCCGACCGCTGACCAGCAGCCAGATCCCCAGCACCGCCAGCGCCAGGGCCGAGCGCAGCCCCGCCGCAAAGACCGGGCCGATCCCGGCATTGGTCAGCTTGATCGCCACCTGGTTGAAAGCCAGGACATTGGCAAAAACCACCATCCCCACCGCACCGGCGAGGTCCATCTGTTGCTTGCGTTCCATGCCCTCTTGGACACCCGGACGCCGGCAAGGTCAATCCGCTGCCGACGCTCCCCCTGTGCGCGGCGGCAAACATCTGTCACAGTCTTCCAAGGGAGATCATCGGCTGAGAGGAGAAAGCACATGGGTCTGATGGGAACACTGGCAAAACTCGCCATCGGTTACGCCGCCGCACGCGGGGTCGATCGACTGTCCGGCGGCCAGGGGCTTGGCAGTCTCCTGGGCGGCGGCGCGCAGGTTCCGGCGAAAACGCCGACTGCGACGCTGCAGGCACAGATGGGCAAACTGATGGGCGGCCAGGCACCCCAGGGCGGCGGCTGGCAGGAGATGATGGAAGCGGCGCAGAAAAGCGGCTTTCCCGGCATGCCCGGCGCCGGTGGCGCAGGGGCCAATCCCTTGGCCGACATGATGAAGAACATGCAGACCGGTGGCATGGACCTGTCCGCCTTCACGGGCCAGGCCGGTAGCGGAAAGAGTGGCGGGCTGCTGTCGCAACTGGGCGAAGGTGGCTCCGGCATGGCCGGAATGCTTGCGGCCTTCGCGGGGTCGGCGGCCCAGGCCCAGGGCAAGGGCGCCGCCGGGTTGATGGACGCCATGAACGCCCAGTCCACCGCGCCAGAGGCCGAAGCAGCCGCCGCCCTGATGCTGCGTGCGATGATCCAGGCCGCCAAGAGCGACGGCGGCATCGACAAGGCCGAACAGGCCAAGATCCTCGAAACGCTGGGCGAGGATGCCGATCCCGAGGACCGCGCCTTCATCCAGGCGCAGCTGAAGGCCCCGGTCGATCCCGAGGCCTTGGCCTCGGAAGTCCCCGAAGCGCAGCGCATGCAGGTCTATTCCGCCTCGCTGATGACGATCCGCGTCGACACCCAGGCCGAGGCCGAATACCTCGACACACTCGCAAAGGCCATGCAGCTCGACGAGGCGGTGGTGAACATGCTGCACATGCAGATGGGCCTGCAACCGCTCTACGGTTAAAGCATCCATGACCCGCACCCCGGCCTTCGGCCTCGGCCTCGCGCTGGCCGGGGCGCTGATCCTGACACCCGACGCGCTGCTGATGCGCCTGTCGGGCATGTCGGGCTTTCAGATGCTGGGCTGGCGCGGGATCTGCATGGCACTCATCTTCCTCGCCGCCTGGGCCCTGACCAGCCGGACCCACCGCGCCGACCTGACCGGGGTTGCCGCGCCGACCGCGCTCATGGTGATTGCCTGCCACGCGCTGAACGCGATGCTGTTCCCGATCGGCATCGCTGTTTCACCGGTGGCGCCGGTGCTTCTCGGCGTGGCCAGCGTGCCGGTCTGGGCGGCGCTTCTGGCCCGCCTCCTGCACGGCGAGACAACCTCGCGCGCCACCTGGATCGCCATTCTACTGGTGCTGGCCGGACTGACGCTCGCCGTGACGGACAAGGGCGCGGCTGCACTGGTTGCAGCCGCACTGACGGGCGCCGCCTGCGGTCTTGGCGTGGCTTTCGCTCTGGCGCTCAACTTCGTCACCCTGCGTCATAATCCGGACATGCCCCTGCTGCTGGCAATCGGCCTGGGCGCTCTGATCGCCGGGACGACAGGCTGGGCCGTCACTGGCCCCGCGCAGATGACACAGGGCACGCTCTGGGCCATCCTCGTGGCCAGCATCCTGGTCCTGCCGCTGTCCTTTTTTGCCCTCAGCCAGGCGTCCCGCCACACCGCCGCCGCCAATGTCAGCCTTCTGTTGCTGCTCGAAACCGTGCTCGCCCCGATCTGGGTCTGGCTCGGCACCGGCGAGGCTCCGTCGCGCCGGATGATCCTGGGGGGCGCCGTGGTCATCGTCACCCTGGCCGTCTACGTCGCACGCGCCCGCCGCGTTCGAGGCTTGGCCTCGCCCGCCGCTTTGCCTAAAACGGGCGCCAGACCAACGACTCCGGGCCCATGACCGATAGCATCTCAGACCGCTGCACCGCCAAGGGCCTGCGCATGACCGACCAGCGCCGGACCATCGCCGAGGTGCTGGAACGCGCGACCGATCACCCGGACGTCGAGGATCTCTATGCCCGTGCCTCTGCACGCGATCCCAATATCTCGATCGCCACGGTCTATCGCACCGTCAAGCTCTTCGAAGAGGCCGGCATTCTCGAAAGGGTCGATTTCGGAGACGGCCGCGCCCGCTACGAGGACGCGGAACGCGAACACCACGATCACCTGATCGATCTCAACAGCGGCGAGGTGATCGAATTCGTCGATCCCGAGATCGAGGCACTGCAGGAAAAGATCGCGGAAAAATTGGGCTACCGGCTCAAGGGCCACCGCATGGAGCTCTACGGCGTCCCGCTCAAGAAACGCTGACAGGGCCCACTCCGACTGCCGATCTTAGTTCTGGTGAGGCCAGAAGCTGCACTGCACCGAGCCACCCTCACCCACGCGGGGCAAAACCGTCATCTGGCGAGATGCGGATAAGAGCGCGCGGAAGCGCCCATTGCTTCAACCGCCCCGTCCCCGCCAGCCGATCACGCCAGCACGATGGACACGCGCCGGTTCTGCTTGCCCTTGTTCTCGATCTTGCCCAGCTTCAGGGCGCCGATTTCCCCGGTGCGCGCGACATGGGTGCCGCCGCAGGGCTGCAGGTCCACCTGCTCGCTGCCAGAGCCGATCCGGACCAGCCGGATCTGCCCCGCGCCGCGTGGCGGCTGAACGGACATCGTCTTGACCAGTTCCGGACGTGCATCCAGTTCCGCCTCGGTGATCCAGCCTTCCGTCACTTCCAGGTCACGGTCGACCAGCCGGTTCAGGGCCTCTTCCACCGCATCACGGTCCTGTGGCGGTTCGGGCATCTTGAAATCAAGACGCCCTGTCCCGGCCCCGATCTGCCCGCCTGTCACAGGCAAGGGGATCACCACGCTCAGGAGGTGCAGCGCGGTGTGAATGCGCATGTGCTTGTGTCGCCGTTCCCAATCCAGCATCTGGACCAGTTTCGTCCCGACCGCCGGCAGCTGTGCCGGTTCCGCCGGCACGAGGACACAAGCGCCCCCATCGCCCTTGACCGCGGTCGCGATCTCCAGCGTCCGACCATCCCATTCCAGCCAGCCGCTGTCACCCGGCTGGCCGCCACCGGTCGGATAGAAGAGGGACTGCGACAACACGATGCCGCCCTCGTCGGTCAGGGCCACGACCTCGGCAGGCGCATCGCGCAGGTAGGGATCGTCGCGGTAGAGCAGGGTCTGGTTCATCCGTCCTCGCCATCCTCTGCGACGCGCTCATCCCCCATGATGGCATTGGACTTGCGCGCCACCGGGCGGGACTGCCCCGATTGGGCATCGCGTTCCTGCGATGCGCTCCAGCGGCTTTCCACCGCATCGGCCAGCACCTCCGGATTGCGCAACCACAGATCACGCTGCGCAAAGGGAATCTCGATACCCTCGCGGGCGAACTCCTCGACGATCTGGTGACGCATCTCGGTCTTGACCGCCAGGCCCTGTCCCACGTCAAGCAGGATCGCCCGGATACGGAAATCCAGCGAGTCCGCTCCAAAACCCATGAAATCCACCGCCGGCGCCGGGTTCATCAGAACCATGTCGTGCTGGCGCGCAATGTTCAGAAGAATGCGCTCGGCCTTGCGCGTGTCGGTGCCGTAAGCCACCCCAACGTCGATGATGATCCGTCCCAGCGAATTGCCGCGGGTGTAGTTCGACACCGTCCCCGACACGAGGTCGGCGTTGGGAATGATCATGTCGTAGCGGTCGAAGGTTTCAAGCCGGGTCGAGCGGACAGAGATGTCCTTGACGATCCCGTGGGTGCCGTTGACCTCGATCCAGTCGCCTTCGCCGATGGGTCGTTCGATCAGCAGGATGATCCCCGAGACAAAGTTCGACACGATGTTCTGCAGGCCGAAACCGATACCGACAGACAACGCACCCGCAACGATCGCCAGCGACGAGAGGTCCAGCCCCCCGGCCGTGACCGCGATAATGACCGCCAGGAAAACCCCGACATAGCCCACGCCGGACACGATGGCGTTTTGTGCGCCCTGGTCCATCTTGGTCTTGGGCAGGACCGACGTCCGCAGGGCCCCCTGCATCAGCCGGGTCAGCATGTACCCGGCGGCAAAGACCAGCACCACCACGATGATCGAGGTCGGCGAGATGCGTGTGTCTCCCAGGGAAATCCCCTCCTGCGCACGGGCCCAGATCTCTGTCAGGTCGGCGACGCGCGCGCCCCAGATCAACGCCAGCAGGGGCAGCGCGGCCAAGGACAGGATAAACCCTGCCAGCACCGGAAGCAGGCTCTCGGAATGGTCCGGCTGACGGCCCAGGATCAACTCGTGCAGGTTGTTGATGAAACGCTGCAGCACCATGACAAGGCCGACAAGCGCCAGCGTCGCGATGGTCGGATAGACCAGTGCCTCGCCCACCTTGAAATAGCCGATGGCAGCCATGATCGGGCCGATGATGCCGACGATCTGGGTGATCCGGCCCAACAGCTTGGCAAAGCGCAGCCGGAAATCCCCGGCGCCTTCCTCGCGCGCGGCGTCGGATCCGACCATTGCCGCGTCGTTGCGCAAACGGCCAAGGCGGAACAGCAAAAAGGCCGACAGCACCAGTACAGGGAATTGCACCACGGCCGCCGTCTGGGGCGAATACCCGTCCAGTTCGATCAGCGTGGCGACCAGGGATTCCATCACGTAGAGCACAGCCAGCAGGTTCGACAGGCGGCGCGCCTTTGGGCGTTCCTCTGCCGGCAGCGGCAGGGCCGCCACCTCATCGTCCTTGTTGAAGGCCTGGTCCGCCAGCCAGCGGATTCCGAACAGCATCGCAGCCCAGAGCGGCAGCTTGTTCAGCAGCACGTCCCATTCGTCGATGGCGAACCCGGTCGCTGCCACCGCCTGCAGCAGGGCAACGATCCCCAGGTAGGGCAACAGGATATGGCCAAGAGAGACCAGGAACCGGAAAACACCCGTGCCGCGCCGCGTGCCTGCGCGCAGTTTCTCGACACCGGCGCGCGCCCAGTACTGGCCCCGCGCGATCAGCATTATGCCGATCACCAGGTACAACAGCACGCTGGGCGCGTTCCGCACGGCCGCCCGGCGGTTGGCAGGCGTGCTGACGTTCTGCACGATCTCCTGCCAGAGCGTGACAAAGGTGGTCTGGACGTTCTGAAGGGCGCCCGGCCAATGCACCGGGTTCAACGGTGACGGCCCGAATTCCAGCAGCGCATCGGCCTGCCGTTCCCGAATGATCCGGTCGATCCCGCCGATGATCGCATCGGCGCGGGAATAGGCGGCTTCAGCCCTCAGAACCGGAGCCCGCTGTTGGGCCAGTTGCTGGTTCAAGACCGCCCGCTGCTCCGAGATCTCCGCGGTCTCGGTGCCATCTTCCGGCTCCGGACCAAGCGCATTGATCTGCGCCTGCAGGGTCTGGATACGAGAGGCATTGGCGTTCTGTGCTGCCAGGAATTGTTCACGCCAGTCCGCCACCTGCGTGCGCAGGGTCTCCAGCCGGTCGTCAGAGGCGCGCTCGGCGTCGATCATCGCCTCGGCCCGCGTGGCGATCGTGTCCCAAGCGGAATAGTCGGGCGTCGTGGCCTGCTGGGCCAGGGCCGCCGCGGTCCACAGAAAAAGCGACAAGGCAAGCGCCGTCAGCGCCCGCAGAAAGAAACGGGAAGTGGAGGTCATGCGTCCTCGAATACACCGGGAATGCTGGACGGTCCGCGCGTCATCCAGGGCGGGGTCGGCAAGCCCTTGTCACGCAGGAAGTCCGGGTTGAACAGCTTGGACTGATAGCGGGTGCCATAGTCACAGAGCACGGTGACGATCGTGTGACCCGGCCCCATCTCGCGCGCCATGTGGATGGCGCCTGCGACGTTGATGCCTGTCGATCCGCCCATGCAGAGCCCTTCATCGGCCAGCAGGTCGAACACGATGGGCAGCGCCTCTTCGTCGCTGGCCTGGGTCAGGAAGTCCGGCTTGAACCCCTCGAGGTTGGCGGTGATCCGCCCCTGCCCGATCCCCTCGGAGATCGAGCTACCCTCGGGTTTGGCCTCACCGTCCTTGTAGAGACTGTAGATACCGGACCCCATCGGATCGACGATCCCGCATTTCACGCCCTTTGGCTGCAGCGCCATGCCGACACCCGCCGCCGTCCCGCCGGAGCCAACCGCGCAGATGAAGCCATCGACCTTGCCACCGGTTTGTTCCCAGATTTCCGGGCCGGTGGTCTCGATATGGGCCTGGCGGTTGGCGACGTTGTCGAACTGGTTGGCCCAGATCGCGCCGTTGGGCTCGCTTGCGGCCAGTTTCTCGGCCAGCCGGCCCGAATAGCGGACATAGTTGTTGGGGTTCTTGTAGGGCGCAGCCGGCACCAGCACCAACTCGGCCCCCGCAAGACGCAGCATATCCTTCTTTTCCTGGCTCTGCGTCTCGGGCATGACGATGACGGTCTTGAACCCCATCGAGGCACCGACCAGCGCCAGGCCGATCCCGGTGTTGCCGGCAGTGCCTTCGACGATGGTGCCGCCCGGCGCCAGCTGGCCCTTCGCGATGGCGTCCTTGATGATGTAGAGCGCCGCGCGATCCTTGACCGACTGGCCCGGGTTCATGAATTCCGCCTTGCCCCAGATCTCGCACCCTGTAAGCTCCGATGCCTTGCGAAGCCTGATCAGCGGCGTCTGTCCGACAGCCTGTGCGAGGTCCTGCGATTTGCGCATGACGTGTCCTTTCCGAAACTTGTTCCCATTGGTGTAGGGCCGAGGTCGGGGGAACTCAAGACGCAGCGGCGCGCCGTTCACGGCCGCGCCAGTCCGGCCCGCGCCATCGGCGTCCCGGGCGCGCCGCGATCAATGCACAGCGCAAGGCAGCCAACCGAGCGCGAACGCCCGCCGACCCATCCTGTAACCCGTTGAATCTGGGTCACTCCCTTGTGTCCTTACGATTGCCCGACCTGCCCCGCGCGCAAGTCCGCCCGCCGCGCCGCCACCCAGTTTATCAGCATTGCCAGCGGCAAGGCGTTGATCTCTCCCGTCTCGATCAACTCCATCGCATGATCGAAAGTGACGACATGGCTGCGAATGTCCTCGTGCTCTTCGTCCAGCCCGCCGATCCTCTTGTCTCGACCGGACAGATCGCAAAGCCCCACGAAGGCATGATAGAATTCCGTGGTGTACCCCGGTGAGGCATAGCCCTTGCAGGCGGGCAGCAGGGCGTGCACCTCAAGCCCGGCCTCTTCGACCGTTTCGCGCCGGGCCGCCTCTTCGGGGCTTTCGCCGGCGTCGATGACACCGGCCACCGCCTCAAGCACCCAGGGGGCCGGATCGCCCCGATGGATCGGGCCAAAGCGCATCTGTTCGATCAGCAGAACCTTGTCCAGCACCGGGTCGTAGGGCAGCACAAGTGCCACGTCGAAAGCGATGAAACACTCCCGTTCCAGCGGCGCGCTCCATTCCCCGTCAAAGCGACGGTAGCGCAGGCGGAACGGGTCGATCCGGAAGAATCCGCGGTAGGGCCGACCGCGCAACCCCTGGTAATCCACGTCCTCGATCCCGCTGGCGCGGCGCAGGGTCTGCGGCGCGCCCTCTGCGGCGATGTCCTGCGCCCAGGCCCGCGCGCGGAAAAACGGCAGCATCCCCGCCACATCGCGCGCCGCATAGGCGCCGCGCCGGTCCATGACCTCCTGCGCCGCGCGCATCGTCACCCCGCCCCAACGGTCCAGCCAATCGTCCAGCGACCAGGGCGCCCCCGGTTTCCAGCGCTCCTCTGACACGGAGAAAAAGACCTCTGCCGCGCAAGACCCTGCCCCGGTCTCGACCGTCACGGGGCGCAATTCGTAGGCAAAACCGCCCTCGTAGTAATCCAGCGCCGCGCGATCCGCCTCGCTGAGCCCCCGCACGAGCAGCCCTTCGGCCCGCGCCCCGCGTTGCGCCACGATCATCGGAAAGGCCTGGCCCGCCGCCCAGAGCACCGCGTGATCGGCCAATTGCGCCGGCTCGACCTCGGGCGCATGGCCCAGCACCAGTTCCAGCAGCGGCAGATGCCGCAGCGTTCCGTAGAAAAACAAGTCTGACAAGGTTAACTCCAGCGTCTGCCCAAGGCCTCGGCCACAAGCGCGGCGACGATCCCACCGCCCAGCAGCGTCAGGATCACCTGCATGTCGAGAAGGATCATCCCGTAGTCCAGGCTGATCTCGAAGATGGCGGCAATCGCCTCGAACGGTGTGTCGTAACGGCGGGCAAAGGACAGGCGGACCATCTCGTTCACGCCCTGCGACAACAGGCCGAGGATGACCATGACAATGGCGGAGGTTATTCCGTTGTTGATGGCCGAGGTGATCCCCTGCCCCACTCTTGGCCCCAGAAAGAGCCAGCCGACCAGCACGCCTATCGCCGCGTTGACGTAGTTGAACCAGCCGAAATCGACGCTGAAGGGCACCAGGGCCCTGATCATGTCCGAGACGATCCATCCCAGCGCCGCGAGACCGAGGGCAGCAATCAGTTTCGCGGCGTTGGGCATCAGTCAGGCGGGCTTTGCGATGGTGATCTGGGTCACGTCACAGTTACCGCTGTGAAAGGTCGCCGCGCAAGAGGCCAGGTAGAAATTCCACATCCGGCGGAACCGCGCGTCGAATCCAAGGGCGGAAACTTCGTCCCAGCGGTCGTTGAAGGTCTCGTGCCAGCGGCGCAGGGTTTGGGAATAGCTCTCGCCGAATTCCAGGCTGCGGACCACCTGAAGGCCGGCACGCTCGACCTCGGCGCGCAGCACCTCGGGAGAAGGCAGCATCCCGCCCGGGAAGATGTACTTCTGGATAAAGTCCACACCCCGGCGATAGATCTCCCACCGCTTGTGCTGCACCGTGATGATCTGCAACGTGGCGTGTCCGCCGGGTTTCAGGCGCGCCTGCACGGTCTCGAAATAGGTGGGCCAGTATTTTTCGCCCACGGCCTCGAACATCTCGATCGAGGCGATCCCGTCATAGCTGCCGCGTTCGTCGCGATAGTCCTGCAGCTTCAGGTCCACCCGGTCGGTCAACCCGGCCTTTGCGATCCGGTCCTGTGCATAGGCGAATTGTTCCTGGCTGATGGTCAGCCCGGTCACGCGCAATCCGCGCTCCCTGGCGGCATATTCGGCAAAACCGCCCCAGCCACAGCCGATTTCAAGCACATGATCGCCCGGCCTCGCCCCCATCTGGTCGATCATCGAGGCGTATTTCAGCTCTTGCGCCTTTTCCAGGCTCTCCTGCCCGGTGCGGAACAGGGCCGAGGAATAGGTCATCGTGTCGTCCAGCCACAGGCCGTAGAAATCGTTACCCAGGTCGTAGTGATGGGCGATGTTCTTTTTCGCCTGCTTCCTGGAGTTCGATTGCAACCAGAACCGGAACCGCTCCCACATGCGCACCAGCCCACCGCCGGGGTAGCCGTCGAACATCTCCTCGTTGGCATGCACAAGGTCAAGGAAGGCCATCAGGTCCGGGGTGGACCACCAGCCGTCAAGATAGGCCTCGCAGAACCCAAGGTCGCCTTCGCGGATCAGCCGGGCAAAGATGTCGTCGTGATGCAGGTGCAGCTCTGCCACCGGGCCAGGCACACGACCCTCGGCACGAAACACGCGTCCGTCGCGCAGCACGAAATCAAGCCGGCCGCAGCCCATCCCACGGGCCATTTCGAAGACCCGCGCGAAGTACCGGGGCAGCCGTTCCTGCCCCTGGGTGTCTGTCAATAGCATAAGTTTCTTTCGAGAAGCCGATATTTTATCGAAGTTTATGGCCCAAACCACCTGTGGCAAGGATTTGTGCTTTGGATTTTCGTCAACATGGTGTTTTCTGGTATCAGTCCGGAGCGATACGTTCCCTCACAACGGGAGATGACAGATGAAGAAGCAATTGGTAGCGGTGTGCCTCATGGCTCTTGCAACCTCTGGATGTGGCAAGGTGATGAGTTTCGTTGGCGTCGAGAAGGGCGAGACCAAGGCTCCGCAGGCGCGACCGGCCATGACCCTGTCCGAACCCGTCCGCGAGGTGCAGCCCAAACCGGTTTCCGGCGGATCCTGGGAACGCAACGTGGCGCGCGACATCCCCTACTTCAACATGTCCGCCCTGCCCATCGCGGTCTATAGCGACGTCGAGTTCACGCAGAAGGTCGGCACCCTCGCACCCGGCGAAGGCGGCTACGTCGAGACCTGTTCCGACGCCAAGCCGGTCTGCAAGATCGCCTATGCCGGCAATTCCAGCGGCTGGGTCAAAATGGACCGCATGGGCGGCGTGACCAACTGAGCCGTCCGGCACGGGATCAGAACCCGCGATTTTCATAGGCCGCAAGGGCGCGCTTGCGCCCTTCGTCTGCGGCGACGACCGGGTCGGGATAACCGTCACCGGCGGACAGCCCCCAGCTGACCGGGACCGCATCGAAATAGCTCAGCGCCTCTTCGGACGGGTGCCTGCGGTCTTCCGCGATCCAGCGGTCGATGTATTTTCTCTTGGGATCGAACTTGTCGCGCTGGGTGACGGGGTTGAAGACCCGGAAGTAGGGCGTCGCATCCGGACCGGAGCCGGCCGACCACTGCCAGCCCATCGCGTTCGAGGCCGGGTCCCAGTCGATCAGGCAATCCTCGAACCAGCGCATCCCGATCTTCCAGTGCGTCAGCAGATGCTTGGTCAGGTATGAGGCCACGATCATACGGGTGCGATTGTGCATCCGCCCGGTGACATACATCTCGCGCTGGCCGGCATCGACAAAGGGAATGCCCGTGCGCCCCTGTTTCCAGGCGATGACCTCCGGGCGGGTCTCGTCCTCGTTCCAGGGGAAGGCCTCCCATTCCTCGCGCCAGTTGCTGTCCAGCAGGTGCGGCGTGTGCCACATCAGGTGATAGGCAAACTCGCGCCAGGCCAGTTCCTTGAGAAAGGTCTCGGCCCCTTTCTTGCCGTCCTCCATCGCGCGCCGCCCGGCGTGCCAGCATTGGCGCGGAGTGATTTCCCCCAGTGCCAGGTTCTCGCTCAGGCAGGAGGTGCCATCGGTCCAGGGCAGATCACGGGTGTCGCCATAGGCGGCCACCTTTTCAGCCATGAAAGCCCCCAGCCTGCCCTGCGCCGCCTCCTCGCCCAGCTGCACCCAGGGCCGCACCACATCCGCGCCGCGCCGCATCGCGGCCGCCAACGCCCAATCCTCCAGTGACTCGCTGCTCGGCCAGGCATCCGGCGCCGGAATCCGGCCCGGCCTCGGCAACGGCGTGGCCACGTCCAGCCCCCGCACGGCCTTCCAGAACGGGGTAAAGACCTTGTAGAATCCGCCCTGCTTCGTCTCGACGCGCCAGGGTTCGAACATCAGGTGCCCGGCAAAGCTGGTCGCTTCGACGCCAGCCTCTTTCAGCGCGGATTTCACGGCCGTGTCCCGCTCTACGCTGGCCGGGTCATAGGCCCGCATCCAGTAGACGGCCCCTGCCCCGGTTTCCTCCACCAGCGCCAACAGCACCTCGACCGGGTCGCCCGACCGCAGTACCAGCCGCGATCCCTTTGCCTCCAGCCGCTCTGCCAGGTGCCCGATGCCCAGCCCCATCCGCCATTTCGGCGCGGCGCCCAGCCCGTCCATCACCGCATCGCGGATCACGACCGGGATCACCGGGCGTCCGGCCTTGCAGGCGGCATCCAGCGCCGGATGATCGGACAGACGCAGGTCGCGCCGGACCCAGAGGATAACGGGGGATGTGTCGGACAAGGCGCGCTCCTTCTTTGGCTTGCCGGATGCGACATAGCGCAAACCTGCAAAGGACAAGCCCCGGATCAGAGAACCGCGTCGAGCGCCTCGATCAGCTTGGCCACCTCTTCCTCGCTGGTGTAGTGCACGAAGGACAGGCGCAACACGCCGCGCGCCGGGTCGATCCCCATCGCCTGCAAGGGACGCACAGCGTAGAAATCGCTTCCCCCGGCCATGATACCACGCGTCGCCAGCTCTGCCGCCGCGGCTTCGGCCGAGCTTGGCAAGGCCAGCGCCACGGTCGGCGCACGATTGGCCGCGTCACGTGGCCCCAGCAGGCGAACGCCATTGCGTCCCGAAACCGCGTCCAGAAGGGGCTGCAACAGCCGTGTTTCATGCGCGCGCATCAGGTCGTGCAACTCATGCGCCTCACAGCCATGATGTGCGGCCAGCCCATCGACGTAATCCGCCATGCCGGCACAGGCGGCCACCTGGGCGTGGTCCGGCCCGGCAGGCGTGAACTTCTTGGTCAGCACATCACCGTTGAAATAATGCGCCTGGTTCGGCAACACCTCGGCCAATGCCCGGCGGATCACCATGATGCCCTGATGGGGGCCATAGGTCTTGTAGCTGGAAAACAGGTAGATATCCGGCCCCAGGTCGCCCACGTCCGGAAAACCGTGCGGCGCATAGCTGACCCCGTCGACGCAGACAAAGGCCCCCGCCGCATGGGCGTGGGCGGTGATTTCCGTCACCGGGTTGATCTCTCCAACGACGTTGGAGCAGTGCGGAAAGCAGACCAGCCGCACTTTTTCGTCCAGCAGCGGTTCCAGCGCCTCGGGGTCGAGGTGCCCGGTGTCCGGGTCGATCTTCCATTCGCGGATCTCGATGCCCTCGGCCTCCAGCCGCCGCCAGGGGCCGGAATTGGCCTCGTGATCCTGGTTCGTGACGACAATCGCCTCTCCGGGCTGCATGAACTGCCGAAAGGCGCGCGCAAGGACATAGGTGTTCTGCGTCGTCGAGGGGCCAAAGCTCAGCTCGTCGCTGTCCACGCCAAGCAGCGCCGCCAGGCGGCTGCGCGCCTCGTCCATTTCCGCCCCCGCTGCCGCGCTGGCGGCAAAGGGGCCGTAGGGCTGCACCTTGCGTTGGGTGTAAAAGCGCGTCAGCCGGTCGATCACCGGCTGACAGGCATAGGACCCGCCGGCGTTTTCAAAGAAGGCCTGCCCCTGAAGAGAGGGTTCGGAAAAGGCGGGGAACTGCGCCCGCACGAAATCGATATCCAGCATGTCACCCCAATCGCTCTTGCGTGTCGGTGACAATGCGCCTGTGACGCCGCGCGTCAACCCATGCCGCCAGGACCAAACTGAAAAGGCCCCGGCGTCACCGCCGGGGCCTTTCCTGTCATGTATCGCGATGACCGCTTACAGCGCCTTCCGCTCGGCCATCAGGCCCTTCCAGATGGCAAAGCACATCACCAACAGGACCACCGTGAACGGCAGGCCGGTGGAGATCACCATCGACTGCAGCGACGACAGGCCACCCGCCGAGAGCAGCAGCACGATGGCCACGGCACCCTCGAAGATGCACCAGAACACCCGCTGCGGCACCGGCGCGTCGACCTTGCCGCCCGCCGTGATCGTGTCGATCACCAGCGAACCGGAGTCCGAGGAGGTGACGAAGAACACGATAACAAGGATGATCCCGATGAAGGAGGTGATGGCCGCCAGCGGCAACTCATCCAGCATCTTGAACAGCTTGAGTTCCAGCGTGGCGCTCTGCGCGGCTGTATAGCCGTCAGCCACCACCTGGTGCACCGCGGTGCCGCCAAAGACGCTCATCCACAGGACGCAGACCAGCGAGGGGATCAGCAGCACGCAAATGATGAACTCGCGCACGGTACGGCCACGGCTGACGCGCGCGATGAACATGCCGACGAAGGGCGACCAGGAGATCCACCAGGCCCAGTAGAACGAGGTCCAGCCCTGGCTGAAGTTGACATCGCCCCGGCCCGCTTCGCCCGCGATCGTCTGGGTCATGGGGTTCGACAGTGCCGGCAGGTACTCGATGTAGGCAACCAGGTAGTCGACGAAGCCCGTAAGCAGCAGGATCGTCGGCCCGGTCAGCAGAACGAAGACCAGCAGCAGGAAGGCGAGGCCCATGTTGATCTCGGACAGGACCTTGACCCCGCCGTCGAGGCCACGCACCACCGAAACCAGCGCAACGGCGGTGATCGCGGTAATCAGGACCACTTCCGTGGCCGACCCGACGGGGATGCCGAACAGCTCGTTCAGACCCGCGTTGGCCTGCGTCGCACCAAAGCCCAGCGAGGTGGCCAGACCGAACAGCGTGGCAAAGACCGCCAGCGTGTCGATGATGTGACCCCACCAGCCCCAGACGCGATCCCCGAGCAGCGGGTAGAAGGCAGAGCGCAGCGTCAGCGGCAGACCCTTGTTGTAGGAGAAGAGCGCAAGCGCCAGGGCCACGATGGCGTAGATCGCCCAGGGGTGCAGCCCCCAGTGGAAGATCGTCGCGGCAAAGGCAAGCCGCACGGCCTCCTGCTCGTCCGCTGCGGCGCCGCCCAGCGGTGCCCAGTCCGCACGGTTCGGCGACACGGTGAAGGCATCGCGCTGATCGGCGGGAACCGCGTCATCCAGCGCAGCGGCCAGCGCCGCCGGATCGGGGTTGGTCAGTCCGACCGCCGCGTCAAAGGCCTCGCGGCTTTCGAACCCGGCTGGCGCCCCTTCCTCCGGCACTTCGCCGGAGAAGCTCACGTTGTGATAGGCCCCACCGGAGGACGACGAGAAGTGGCTCATCGGTTCCGACACGCCGTAGAACATCAGGCCGATGCCCATACCGGCGGCAAACAACATCGCGAACCAGCCGACATAGCCGTAATCCGGCGTCGCATCTTGACCGCCCAGCCGCACGCTGCCGACCGGCAGGACGATCAGCAGCAGGCAGAACAGAACGAAGATGTTCGCCGCACCGAGGAAGAACCAGTCAAAGCCCTTGGTCACGGCACCGAAGAGCCAGCTGAAGATCTCGCCCGCCTGTTCCGGCAGAGCGAGCGTGTAAAAGACAAAAGCGATGATCGACAAACCGGAAATCAGGAAAACCGGGTTGTGAATGTCCAGACCGAAGGGACCGATCTGTGTTTCGATGTTGTCCTGCCCGATTTCGTAATCGGTGTCGATCAGGTCCGAGACGCCCTCCGGCTCCGGAATGCCCTGATCGTCTGAGGTGTCAGCCATGTGAGGCCTCCCTGTACTTGCGTTTCCTTGGATGATCGGCGTCTGTGCGCCAATTGTTCGCCGTCAGCGCACCACCATGACCGAGACCTTGGCATGGCCCGCCACCGTGCCCCCGTTCGAGGGCCAGATGTAATCGGTGATGTTGGGAATATGGCTGGCCATGATGACCAGGTCCGCGCCGGTCTCGTCCACCGCCTTCAACAGCGTCGGGTCCAGGTCGATCGACGGGTCGTGGCTGGTGACCGCGTGGGGTTCGGTCGACACCCCGTGCGCCCCGGCCTGCGCCTCGGCGAATTCCTTGAGTTTCTCGGCGAATTCCGCCGGCGTATGGGCGATCGAACTGGGCGTCGCCGCCGCGACGCCCACGTAGACCACCGTGGCCTCGTAGTGTCGTGCCAGATCGGCCGCACATCCGAGCGCCTTTTCAAGGCGATCTATGTGCTTGAGGTCGACCGGCACCATGATCCGTTTGAACACGTCCCACTCCCTTTGATTTTTTTGCCGGAAGCGCGCGTCCTGGGCGGAACGGCCATCCGGCACTTGCATGTCCGTGACGTCCTGCTCGGCGTCGCGACCTTCAAAGCCTAACCCGGAAACGAGGGTGAGGACAAATCATCAAGACACTCGATCAACCAAAAGCGACATCCCAGGTCGCGAAAATGTTGCCAAAACAACAAAATAGCCCCGCAGCCGAAAACCGGCAGCGGGGCTGTCATTGGCACCGCGCGCCCTGGCGGGCGCGGCCTAAGGCACGCGGTTCAGTCCAGATCCTTGCGCAGTTTCCCGGCGATTTCGGCGATCTGCGCCATGTCCCCCGGCTTCCCTGGCGGACGCAGCGAGACACCTTCCCAACGCGGCAGGACGTGGAAATGCAGGTGAAAAACCTCCTGCCCGCCCGGCGCCTCGTTGAACTGCTGCACGGTGACCCCGTCCGCGCCCAGCGCCGCCATCGCGGCATTGGCCACCTTCTGCGTGGTCGCCATGACGCTGGCCAGCTGGTCGGCCGAGGCGTCCAGCAGGTTGCGGCAGGGTGTCTTGGGGATCACCAGGCAATGACCGTCGGCCCGCGGGAAGATGTCCATGAAGCACAGCGTGTCCGCGTCCTCGTAGACCCGGGTCGAGGGGATCTCGTCGCGCAGGATCTTGGCAAAGATGTTCTGATCGTCATAGCTCATGCGTTCACGTCCACCACCACGCGGCCCTTGACCTGGCCCTTGAGGATATCCTTGCCAAGTTGCGGCAAGTCGGACAGCGTCGCGGGCTGGACCATCGTTTCCAGCTTGTCCATCGGCAGATCGCGCGCGATCCGCTGCCAGGCCCTTACGCGGTTGTCATAGGGCTGCATCACGCTGTCGATACCCAGCAGGTTGACGCCGCGCAGGATGAAAGGCGTGATCAGCGCGCCTTCGATCGCGGCGCCGCCGGCCAGGCCGATGGCCGCGACGGATGTGCCGTATTTCATCTGTTTCAGCACCCGCCCCAACATGGCCCCCGCCACCGCGTCGACACAGCCAGTCCACAGCTCGCTTTCCAGCGGCTTGCGGGTGACTTCGGCAAACTCCTCGCGCGGGACGATCTGCGTCGCGCCCAGCGCGCGCAGATAGTCTTCCTGTTCGGGCCGCCCGGTGACAGCGGCCACCTCGTGACCCAGCCGGGCCAGGATCGCCGTGGCGACCGAGCCGACGCCGCCCGCCGCCCCCGTCACCAGGACCGGCCCGTGACCGGGTTGCAGCCCGTGATCTTCCAGCGCCATGACCGCCAGCATGGCGGTCAGCCCGGCAGTGCCCACGGCCATCGCCGCGCGCGTGTCCAGCCCCTCGGGCAGCGGCACCAGCCAGTCGGCCTTGACCCGCGCCTTTTGCGCATAGCCGCCCCAATGTGCCTCTCCGACGCGCCAGCCGGTCAGCACGACCTTGTCACCGGGTTTGTATCGGTCGTCCGAGGACTCCTCGACCGTTCCGGCAAAGTCGATACCCGGCACATGCGGGTACTTGCGAACCAGCCCACCCCCCGGCCCGATGCACAACCCGTCCTTGTAGTTGACGGTCGAATATTCCACCGCCACCGTCACCTCGGCGTGGGGCAGGTCATCCGGACCGATCTCCCGTACCGCAGCAGAGGTCTTGCCGCTCTCTTCGTCCTTGTCGACAACCAGTGCCTTGAACATGGGTCACTCCCTTCCCTGTTGTTCGTTTCACACGGCCCCTGCGGGGCGGCGGGCGGGGCGTCTTTCGCCGTCAGGCGAAACAGCGTCCGTCCGGCCCGCCCGTCACAGCCAGGGGCCTTCTTCCGGCATGAAGGCCAGGTCGCTGACCGGGGCCGCGACACCGGCGGCGGTCAGCATGGCATGCACCTGGCCGCGATGGTGGGTCTGGTGGTTGAACATGTGCGTCACACATAGAGCCATCGGCTTCGACACGTTGCGCCCCACCGCCCCCGAATACCATGACAATTCCCCCGCAAGATCCACAGCCCGCAGCCTTTCCGCCCAAAGCAGGATCTCGGCATCCGTGCGGAAGCGCGCGATTTCCCATTCCCCGCGCGACGCGGTCAGCGTCGGGCTTTCCGTGATCCCGCCCTCGGGGCGTGCGGTGCCGGCAAAGCGCGACATCCAGATCATGTCGCCCCAGAGCAGGTGGTTTGCTGTCCCCAGGATCGACCCGAAAAAGGCCTTGCGATCCTTTCCAAGCTGCGCCTCGTCCAGGGCTTCGAAGGCATGTTTCATCTGCCGGTTCTGCCAGGCGTTGTAGCGCGCCATGACCAGGCAATAATCGGGTGAGATCATCATCCGCCAGGTTCCTTTCCCTCGGCCGCCGCGACCCGCTCCGACAGCCCAAAGCCGGGGCGCTTGCCCGGCGCATCGCCGACCGCCCCGCGGCAGAGGTTTGCAGAGCCCGCAGGCAAGGGCAATCCGATAAAGCCCCCGAACTGTCCCGCTGCGCCGACCGGACCACATCGACGGCACTTCTGAACCCTGACACGGCGTCCATCCCCCGCCCGTTCACCATTGCACGCAACTGTGACAGTCTGGCCCTAGAGAGAGGAACCGACAAAGCCCAGCCAACCCCACGGAGAAAAATGAGCAAGACCGAACCGACAACCCTGCTGTTCCACAGCGATCTGCGCGCGACGCTGGCCGGGGACCACCGCGTTTCGCCCCTTGGCCATGAAACACGCACGCAAGCCAAGCTGGTCGACACGTTCGACACGGAACTGGCTCATGCCGGGATGCTTATTGTCGCGGCGGAGGAAACCCTGACACTGCTGGACGCTAGCGGAGCGGAAACCCGGCAGGACAGCGCCCGGGCCGGGTTCATCGACGAGATGCCGGAAGGCCCCGTGACCGACATCCTTGCAAAACGCCTGTCGCCGCTGCGACGGCTCCTTGATCTGGTGGCAGCAGAGATGTGTGCACAGGACGTTGCCCTCCGCGACGCCAAGGACAGGCTCTTGTGCCACGGCCACCTTCGCCTCCTGACGACGAAAGACGGGCATCAGGTCAGCCTGCTCGGGCTGCGCCCCTTGTCCGGCCGGAAAGGTGATTTCAAGCGGCTGGTGAAACACCTGCGGTCCGACCCTTCCCTCTGCCCCCCGCGCCAGGCGCTGGAGGCGCTTGCCCCCGGCGTGACCGCCTACCAGCCCAAGCCGGATGTACCGCTTTTGCCGGACATGCCGGCCTTTGACGCGGCCTCGGCAATCATCGCCGCGCACCTGCCCGTCGCGCGCGCCAACGAACCGGGCATCATCGCCGATCACGACAGCGAGTTCCTGCACGACTACCGTGTCGCCCTGCGCAAGATCCGCTCTGTCCTGTCCCTGTTCAAGGGGGTCTACAACCCCGAACAGGTCGCAGACCTCAAGGCGCGGTTGTCGGCGCTCATGTCCGTCACGGGCCTCCTGCGTGACCTCGACGTCTACCTGATCGAACGCCCTCGCTACGTTCAGATGGTTCCCGACAGCCTGCGCCCCGGCGTCGGCCTTCTGTTCGACCATTTCGCCAGGGAACGGCACGGCGCCCATGACGCGCTCTGCCGCCACCTGCAGAGCGAGACCTACGCCGCCGAGATCACGGCCCTGCAGGATCTTTTTGCAAATCCCCAAGAGCGCCTGTGTAGGGGGGAAGAGGCCGATCACCCGGCCCGCGACTACGCCCGGCAGCTGATCCGGAAACGCTATCGCAAGGTCCACAAGATCGCCCGCGCCATCGACGCGGACACGGCGGACGCGGAGATCCACCAGCTGCGCATCCAGTGCAAGAAACTGCGCTACCTGATGGAGTTCTTTGCCCCGCTCTTTGGCAAGGCAGAGATGAAACGCCTCATCAAGGCGCTGAAAAAGCTCCAGGACAACCTGGGCGATTTCAATGACAGCGTCGTCCAGCAAGTGGCCCTGTCCTCTGTCACCGGCAGGCTGACGGACACCGATCATGACGGGCAGCTGGAAATCGCCCGCAGCATCGGGGCGCTCACCACCGTTCTGCATCAGCGCCAGGATGCCGAACGCGCCCGGATCATGCAGACCTTTGCCGCTTTCGACGCGCCGAAGACACGCGCCGGGTTCAAGGCGTTGCTGGAGCCGCAGATCGGCTCTGACTGACGCCGGGCCGCGGGATTCGGCCGCGCAGCTGTCCCATCGTCCGGCAGGGCGTATCCGGACGACCGAACGGGTTCAGAAGGTCAAGAACCCGCCGCAACCATTTGTCTCGAAATGGTATTCCAAAATACGCATATTTCTTGATCTGCCTCAAGGTGGCCTGTCCCCGATTGGAGGAGGCTGAAAACACAGGCACCCGAATACCAGTGCAGTATCAGTATCAGACGGTTTCCTTGACGGGTGTCCAACGCATCGCCGTGGGGGAGACGACATGCACAAGACCCGAAAACGACTTTCCATCCTGTTTGCCGTCGCGGTCGGAGCCCTTTCTCCGGCCCATGCGCAAACCAATACCGAAACCCTGCAACTGGACAGCTCGCGGGCGGACAGCGTCACCGCGATCATCAAGTCGCTGGCGCCGATGGCCGGTCAGCCCGCCACGCCGCCGACCGGATCGCCGCCCGTGGTCACGCACCCCCTGCCGGATGTGTTCCTGCCGCCGGTGATCCTGGGGCGGCCCACGACCATCATCATCGACCGGCGGCCCATCGTCCTGAACTATGGCTACAGCCTGGACGTGACGGTGTATTTCGCCCATGACAGCGCCTTTCTGACGCCGCCCGCCCGTCGGGACCTGGACCTGATCGGCCAGGCCCTGCGGTCGGCGCAGTTGATGAACAACCGCTACCTGATTGCCGGACACACCGATGCGCGCGGTCCCGAGGACTACAACGTCGACCTGTCCTATCGCCGGGCCTGGGCGGTCAAGCGCTACCTGATGCGCTATCACTCGATCCCCTCGTGGCGGCTGGAAGTGGTCGGCTGGGGCGAGCGCTATCCGCGCAACCCCGCCGATCCCTATGCTGCCGAGAACCGGCGGGTCGAGATCACGCTGATCGACACGGTACAGCCGGTGGTCCCACAGCCCCTGCCCGTGCCGCAACCGGCGCCGCAGACCAGCGACCTCGACAAGCAGCCGGCGCCGCAACCCATGCTGCCGCCGCAGACCGGCGCGCAGTACGTTCCGCCGCTGCCGCCCTGCCCCGCCGGTGTCGTCAGCCCGGACGGCAAGGCGCTGGACCTCGACGATTTCTCGCCCGAGCCGGGCATCGACTGCGACCCGGCCCTACCGGCCTCGGGCCGGGTGATCGTCCAGCCCGACGGCCGCATCATCGTTCTTCACTAAGCCATTGGCGCCGCGCCCGCCCGGGCGCTGCGCGGAAATCCGGACCACATTGGAGGAGTCCCACATGAAAACCCTGACCAAGACCCTGATGGGCGCCTTCGCGAGCCTGGCGCTCGTGCTGGCCCTCTCGCTTGCCCCGGCACCAGGCTACGCAGGCGACCAGCCCAACATCCTGCCGGTGCCCGAGGACGCAGACCTCGACACGGTGCCCGGCAACTCGCGCGTGTTCGAACGCGTGCTGCGCGCCGTCATTACCGAGATGCAGACGATGGGCTTTCGCGTCTACGACCAGACCGGCGTCATCATGAGCTTTACCGATCCCAACCGCGTGCGCCGGTCGGATGCAGAGTTGATCGCCTTGGCCCAGCGCGTGCCCAACGTGCCGATCGACGTGATCCTGCCGATCCAGATCTACGCCTCGGCCAACCAGAACCCCTATATCCCCGACGTGCTGGACCTGCGCATCCGGGTGACGGGCCGCATGCTGCACGCACAGACCATGCAGAGCCTCGGCAATTTCGAGGTCGCCTTCGGCCCCGGCGCAGGCGAGATCCCCGTCGCCTCGCTGCCGCGTGTCTGCAACCGCGACTGTGTGCTGGAACATGTCGGCAACGAGGCCAAGACCATCGGCGCCGAAGTCGGTCGCGTCCTGGCCACGAAACTCGACGTGCTCTCGCCTGCCAGCCCCCAGCCCATGCCGCAACAGCCGGTTGTCGTGACACCCCCCGTCGCCCAGCAGCCGGTCGTCCCGGCACCCGCGGGCTGCACCGGCCTGACCACCGCCTACACGCTGGCCTTCACCGGGTTCCAGCCCCAGGAAATGACCCTGATTGAAGGTTACCTGGCGGGCTTCAAGGGCTATGACCACCACCGCCCTGTCCGCGTGACCATGACCAGCGCCGATTACTGGTACGAGACCTGTTCGGACGTGGCGCGGCTGAACCGCAACCTGCGCCTGATGGTCGAATCGATGGGCGTCCAGGCCCGGATCGCAATGGCGGGCAACCGCTTCGAGATCCAGAAGATCGGGTTGATGGGCAACCGTTGAGCCCAATCGAAGACCGGGATGCGCCGCGCCTCGGCGCATCCCAAGGCCCCCGCAGATCGAAAGACCCACAGGATGTTCCGTCTCGCCTTCGCCCTCGCCCTGTCGCTGGCCTCGGCCCCGGCACTGGCCCAGGTCGCGACCTTCTCTGCCGATGACTATGGCAAGACCGACCTCGTCTTCCTGGAAAGCACCGGCAATGCCAGCGCCTATATCGCGGCCCAGGACGGTGCGTTCGAGCCGATCCGCGAACTGCCCGCCGACGATCCCATCCGCCGCCTTGCCGCGGCCATCGGTCGGGTAGACCTGCTGGAACAGAACGACCGGGGCGGGCGTGACCTGGTGACCTGCACCGGCGCGATCCTGCCCGGTGGCTGGGTCCTGACCAACCACCACTGCATTCCCGAGAACGCTTCGCACAGGCTGCTCGCCGCCTCGATCCTGACCGGCTACCTGGTGCAGGGCGACAAGGACACACGACGCTACACGCTGTCGATTGATCCTGCCGACTGGCATTCGGTACTGGATTTCAGCCTCGTGCGCATGACCGACGTGCCGCAGGATGTCCTGCCCCTGCTGATCGAGGATGTCGCCGTCGACCCGGGCGATCCGCTGATGGTGATCCATCATCCGCTGGGCCGGCCGCAGGTCATGACGCGGTTCCGCTGTTTCGCCCTGCGCGAGCAGGACGGCGGGCCGATCCTGCGCCACCGATGCGACACCCAACCCGGCAGTTCCGGCTCGATCCTCTTTGACCGCGAACTGCGCCCCGTGGCGCTGCACCATTCCGGCGGCATGACCCCCAACGACGACCGCAGCTTCAACAAGAGCACCCGGTTGAGCGCGATCCTGCAAGACTCCGGCCTGCTGCGCGAAATCACCGGCGCCGCCGCTTCGGCAACACCCGCCACGCCGCCCACGACCCCCGCAACCGACGTGCCGCTGGAAAGCCGCCGCGCGCCCTCGGGGGCCGGCCTGAGCTCTGGCGGCGTCACCGACCTGCTGCGCGGAAACTGACCCCGCGCCGCCGTACCCAAGGGAGAAGAGACATGACAATCACCGCCCCCAAGTGGCTCACCGGACTGAGCCTTGCCCTTGCCGCCGCCCTGCCCGTGCAAGCCGACCAGGCCGAAGACATCCAGAAGATCATCACCTCGCTGGCCCCGGTCCAGCAGGAAAGCACCGCCCCCGCGCAAGAGGCCGCACGCGGCGTGCAGATCGGCGGGCGCACGGTCTGGGTGGTGCCGCAGCACAGCATCGACCTGCAGGTCTTCTTTGCGCTCGACAGTTACGAACTGACCTGGCGCGCGCGTGAGGACCTGGCCGCGCTGGGTCATGCGCTGGCCTCCTCGGCTTTGCGCCCGCACCGCTACCTGATCGCGGGCCATACGGACACCACGGGCGATGATGCCTACAATCTCTGGCTGTCGGAACGCCGCGCCGAAAGCGTCGCGCGCTTTCTGGTTGAGAACTTTCCGATCGACCCGCAACGCCTGGTGGCCGTGGGCTTTGGCGAGACGCGTCTCAAGACGCCCGGCAATCCGACCGCCGCGATCAACCGCCGGGTCGAGGTCACGCTGCTGCTGCCCGCAAGGCCAGAGGCGAACGCCCCCGCAGCCGCACCGACGGCTCCGCCGCCCGTCGAAAGCGTCGAGCCAGTTGCCCCGCCCGAACAGCCCCTGCCCGGCACGCTGCAAAAGGACAAGGACGGCAACATCACCATCACCTGGTAAGACATACAGGATGGCCTCCACCATGCGACGCAACCCGCCCCTGCCCCGGTTCGCCCTCGCGATTGCCCTGGCCGTGCTTTGCCCAACCGGCCCGTTCTGGGCCGAAGAGCCGGCCTCGACCGTGCTGACCGGCCACCAGGGCGCCATCGACGCCGCTACATTCAGCCCCGACGGGCGGCATGTCCTGACGGGCAGCGCCGACTACACGGCCGAACTCTGGGAGGTCTCGACCCAGCGCGGGCTGGCCATCCTCGAAGGCCACGAACATCGCGTCAGCGGTGTCGCCTTCAGCCCCGACGGCACCCGCGCCCTGACCGCCAGTGCCGATGGCACCGCGCGGGTCTGGGACCTGTCCACCGGCAAGGAAGTCCTCAAGCTGACGCAGGACGGCGGGCGCTTTACCTCTGCCGCCTACAGCCCCAACGGGCGGCAGGCCGTCACCGGCGGCAATGACGGCATCGCCCGGCTCTGGGATCTGCGCAGCGGAGCCGAGCTGCGCAGCTTTGCCGGCCACGCGGAAACCATCACCTCGCTTGCCATCAGCCCGGACGGCACCCGCCTCTTGACCGGCAGCACCGACCGCACCGCCCGGCTCTGGGACATGGCCAGCGGCGAGGAGATCCGCCGCCTCGACGGGCACGAGGCGCTGATCCTCTCTGTGGCCTTTGGCCCCGAAGGCAAGCAAGCGATCACCGGCAGCTGGGACAAAAGCGCGATCCTCTGGGAAGTGGAGACCGGCAAGATCCTGCGCCGCTTTCCCGGCCATGAGGCTGCGATCCGCGCCGTCGATTTCAGCCCGGACGGCGCGCTGGCCCTGACCGGCGAATGGAACCGCAAGGCCTATCTCTGGAACGTCGAAACGGGCGAGGAATTGCAGGTCTTCGACGGTCACGGCGCTTCGATCGACGCGGTGGATTTCGCGCCCGACGGGCGCAGCCTGCTGACCGCCAGCTGGGACGGCACGGTTCGGCTGTGGTCGCTGCCAGAGGTGCTCTGGCCCGATCTGCCCGAACGCCAACCGCTGATCGCGGCACCTCAGCCCGCCCTCAAGGCGCCTGTCACCGTGGCCGTCGCCCGACCCGAAACGCTGGTCCTGATCATCGGCAACCGCAGCTATGCCGAGGCGCCGCCCGTCGCCTATGCCCACAACGACGCCGAGGCTTTTGCCCGTTATTTCCGCGAGACCCTGCAGGTCCCTCAGGAAAACATCATCGTCGAAAGGGACCTGAATTCGATCGGCATGGCGCGCTGGTTCGGCACCGACGAGGTGCCGGACGGGCGGCTGGCCCGCCGGGCGCGCTTTGTCGACGAGATCGTGGTGATCTACTCCGGCCACGGTGTCCCGGTCTTTCACGAAGAGGGCCTGCCCAGCGGCTACCTTCTGCCCGTGGACGTGCCCGCCGCCGAGCCCGGCTTTGGCGCATACCCGCTGGACATGCTGATCCGCCAGCTGGAAACCCTGCCGGTGAAATCCGTCACCGTCCTGTTGGACGCCTGTTTTTCCGGCCTGTCGACGCAGGGCAGTCTGGTGCCCGGCGTCTCGGGCGCCTTCGGCGTCGCGGTGGCCCCACCGCAGGAAAAGGCCCGGGTGTCCGTCCTGACGGCCACCGATTTCCGCACGCCTCAATTCGCGCATTGGCTGGACGACAAGAAACAGGGCGCCTTCAGCTATTACACTTTGGAGGGGTTGCGCGGCGCAGCGGATGCCGATGGCGACGGGCGCATCCGCCTGTCCGAACTGCGCGATCACATCGACGAAAGACTGGCCCAGCAGGACCTGCGCCAGTCGCCCAGCCTGTTGCCCGGCAGCGAGGACAACGTGCTGGCGGAATACGTCACGGAAGACTGACCCATGTTGCGCCTTGCCCTCTTGTCTGCCCTTGTCTCGCTGGCGCTTGCCCTGCCCCGCCCCGCCCTAGCGCAGGCCGAAACCGTGCTGGGCGCGGAACTCTGCCGCATGGCAGAGGGGCAGATACCGGCGGGCAGCACCATCGCCCTGGCGGCACCGCTTGCGGCGGAAACGCCGCTGCCGGTGGCCCAGATCGAGGCGATCATGAGCCGCGCCGCCCAGGAAATGTGCGCAGATTGGCCCTCCAAGCCGCGGATCCTGGCCGGAAGTGCCGAATTGCGCGCCTCGCTGGCCCTGGTGCTGAACCGGCAGGGCACCGCCGCCTGGCAGGAGACCGTGCAATCCACCCTCCGGCAAGAGGCGGATTTCGTGCTGGTCGGGGAAACCGGCATCGCGAGCGGCGACGTGACCCTGCGGCTGACGCTGGTCGATCTCAGTGACGGGCGCGTGATCGTCAAGACCACGGACAGGCCACTGACCGGGCTGACAGGCCAGGCCGGGGGCGATCCGCGTGCCGCCATCGGCGCCGCCATCCGCCAATTCCTTGACATGCTGCCCGAGGCGCGGGCCGAGATCACAATCGGCGCCTTCGTGAACGAGACCTCGGGGCTGGAAACGCTCGTCGGTCGGGCGTTGGCGGACATGGCGGTCGAGGCCTGGCTGGACGCGGCCAATTCCGTCACGGCGCTCTTGCGTGATGCGCCCCCCGCGCGTGTGCGGCGCGGCCCGCCGCCCGCGAGCGGCTATTACCTGGGCGGAAGTGTCCGCCTGATCGACCGCAACCGCTTTCAACTGGTGCTGCGCCTGTCGCAGGACGGTGCCCTGCGGGCCTCGCGCACGCTGGACCTGTCCTCGCTGCGGATGCCTGCGCATCTGCGGGCGCTGCTGGATCCGGCCAACATGGCGCAGGGCACCGGGCTGGACGGGATCGCGGGCGCGCTGGCGGCGATGGGCAAGGGGCAATTGACCCTGACACCCTCCGGCGGGCGGGCCGGGATCTACCCCGTTTGCCGCGCCACGGACGCGGCCCGCGTCCCCAGTGATTGCGCCGACAGCCTGATGCGGCTGAGAGTGGGAGCCGACCGCGCCGGGGCGCTGGTCTGCCTGTCGCTGGATGAACATGGGCAGTTCTACATCGTCCTGCCCGCCGATTATGCGCCTGACGTGCGGGTCCTTGCAGGTCAGACGCTCACCCTGCCCGACGACCTGCCACCGCAGCCCGGCGGGAACCATGTCTATTGGCCCGCGATGGGGCCACCGGCGGAGACGCTGCTGGGGTGCCTGTTGTACCCCGCGTTGCCGCCCGGCCTGATGCAGGCGCTGCGGGGACTGGACGGCGCACGGCTTGCCCCCGCCGACCGGCTGGCGCTGCTGGCGATCCTGCGCGATGCGGGGCCACTTGCAGGCGCCGCCACCCGCGTCCGCATCATCGACAGCACCCGCGTGAAATGATCGCCAACGAAATCGGGCGGACCCGGGGATGCCCCCGGACCCGCCCGCCCCTGCCTGGCCAGAGGGAATGGCTCAGAACGTCTTGGTCAGGCTGACCTTGAAGGTCCGGCCAGGCGCCTTGCGCGTGGGCGAGGACAGGTGCCCGACATAATCGGCGTCAAAGGCATTCTCGATCCCGAACCGCACCTCGGTGCCCGTCATCCACACCTGGTCCGGCCGCCAGGTGGCCCGCAGGTTGTGCAGGGTGACATTGTCCAGATCGGCGCCCAGCGCATCGCGGCGGTCGGCGGAATGCACGACCTCCCAGCTCAGATCCAGCCCGTCCTCCCATTTCTTGCCCAGCGTTAGTTGCACCCGGTCGGCAGCGGTGTTGCGCCATGTGATGCCGCCCGCGCCCGGGGCGAACTCCTCACCCGAACCGACGTGGCCCGCGAAATCGACATAGGCCCCGCTGGCATGCCCGTAAGAGGCCTCCAACTCCAGCCCCCGTGTCTCGACCCGGTCGAGGTTGGTCGAGGTGGACCCTGCGGCGGTGTAGCTGGTGATGTCCCACATGGTCGTGGCATAGAGGTTGCCCCGAATGGTGAATGTATCGCCCGTGCCAAAGACATCCGAGCCGGTGTATTCCGCCCCGAACTCGAAGGTATGCGATTTTTCGGTGGTATCCATGCGGGCAAGCGCCGTGGCGCTGGCGCCCAGGTCGTCGATGATCGGCAGGCCCTCGGTATAAGCGGCACTGCCAAAGACCGACACCCCGTTGCCAATGTCATAAGACAGCGCCAGACCGCCCATCAGCGCGTCATTGGTGAACTTGCCATAGGAGGTGGCGCTTTTGACGGTCGAGGTCTCGTAGCGCAGCGCAGGCGTGACGGTGAAGGCGCCCATCGTGATCTCGTCCACCAGGAACAGGGCAAAGCGCCGGTCCGACCCGCCCGGGGCGCCGGCGGCATCGTTGTCCTTGCGATCCCGGTGGATGAACTCGGCACCCGCAAGCAGGTCATGCCCGACAGCGTCCGAGCCGAACAGGGCCCGGTTCGACAGGGTCAGCTTGGTCGTCTGATAGCGCTGGTCCGCGTTGACCGTGCTGACAAGAAAGGGAAAGGTCGGCGTCCCTTCCAGCGGCGAAGAGCCGGGCACATAGTCATACTCGATCATCTGGTCCGCGAAGGACAGGTTCACCCGCATATCCACCAGGTCGCTGACCGGGTTGAACCGGTAGTCGATCACCGCCTGCCGCGTGTCGGTCAGCCGGTCGACATTGCCGAATGTGCCTCCGGTGGTGGCGAACTGGTCATAGGGCACGTCCTTGTCATCGGCCACGGTCTGCGAATAGCTGAAGGTCAGCTCATGCGCGTCATCCTGGCCAAAGGTGAACTTGGCCTTGGCCAGCCCCGAAGGCGTGCGGAAGGCGCTGTTGCCGATGGTCCGCCCGTCGCCCGAGGTCAGGTCGTCCTGATCCCGGAGCGTGTAGTTGAGCAGGAACTCCGCGCGATCGGCAGGCTGCCAGGCCAGGGTCGTCGAACTGACCTTCCCCGCCCCGTTCGAACTGAATTCAAAGGTCTGGGCCCCGGCAAAGCCCGGAACGCCGCCGGTGAAATCCGAAGCATCCTTGCTTTCCAGCTTGACCACCCCGCCGACAATCCCCGACCCGTAGGCAAAGCTGCCGATGGTGCCGCGCAGGACCTCGGCGTTCTTGTATAGCAGCGGATCGGTGAAGAGTTGCGTGCCGATGCGGTACAGTTCCTCTGACCCGACGGCGGCGCCATCCACCAGCACCGCGATCTTCTGGTCCGAGCCATAGGTGGTGTTCGCGCCGAACCCGCGAATGTTGATCCCGGACCCCTGCGGCGTGGTCCCGTTGACCAGGGTCACGCCGGGCACGGAATCAATAAGCTGCGCCACCGTGCTGGCCTGGCGGTCCTGGATCTCTTCCTCGTCGATGACGGTGCGCGACAGCGCCGTGCCATAGGTGAGGTCCCGTTTGCCGCCGGTCAGAACCAGCGTCCCAAGGAACCCAGGGGCGTCCTGTGCAGCCGCTGGCAATGCCAGCGACATGCAGACAAGCGCGGTGGTTCCGCGCAGGAGATGAGTGAGCATATGCGCCTTCCTTCGTGTCCATGTAGGTGCCGTGGCTTGCGAAGGCTGGCGCGGGCGAATTGTTGCCTGGGCGATAAAACTTATCGTGACGGGTTGCAGCCTTACGATAATCATACTAAAACAGTCAAGTAATTAGCGTAAGCCACGCGGGGCAGCAGTCCGGCGAAGCCAGCAGACTTTCCCTGACCCGAGGACGTCATGACCGAGCAGCTTACGCCGTCACCACAACAGATCCGTGCCGCCGAGGCGCACAACCCCAGGATGCGCGCGCGCGATCTTGCCACGCAGCTGGGCATCACCGAGGCCCAGCTTGTCGCCGCCCGTGTCGGTGACGGCACAACCCGCATCGACGCCCACCCCGACCGGATCATGTCGGGCGCAGAGCGCCTGGGCGAGGTCATGGCCCTGACCCGGGTCGAGGGCTGCGTGCACGAAAAGGTCGGGACCTATGCCAACTATCATCCCGGAGAACATGCCGCGATGGTGCTGGCCGAGGACATCGACCTGCGCATCTTCCCCTCGCACTGGGTGCATGCCTACGCGGTCGAAACGCCTGGCCAGGACGGCGCCGCCCCGCGCCGGTCGTTGCAGGTCTTCGATGCGGCGGGCGACGCGATCCACAAGATCCACCTGCGCGAGACCTCGAACCATGACGCATGGGCCGGTCTGGTCTCCGAATTGGCGCTGCCCGATCAGGCTCCGGGCCAGGCGGTGGCGCCCCGCACACCCGTCGAGGCGGCGAAATCGCGTCCCGACAAGCTGGAGATCCTGCGCGAGGAATGGGCGCGGCTGACCGACACGCACCAGTTCCTGCGCCTGTGTTCCAAGCTCAAGATGAACCGTCTTGGCGCCTACCGGATCGCGGGCGCGCCCTTTGTGCGCGCGCTGGCGCCAGAGGCGGTCAACGCCATGCTGGAGGCGGTGCGCGACGCCGGGGTCGAAGTGATGATCTTTGTCGGCAACCGGGGCTGCATCCAGATCCATTCCGGCCCGGTGAACCGCCTGCAGCCGATGGGCCCCTGGCAAAACGTCATGGACCCCGGGTTCAACCTGCACCTGCGGCTGGACAAGGTGGCCGAGGTCTGGGCCGTGGAAAAACCCACACAGCGCGGACCCGCCGTCTCTGTCGAGGCTTTCGACGCCGATGGCGCGCTGATCTTCCAGGTCTTCGGCGTCGGCAAGGAAGGCCGTGACTCGCGGCCCGACTGGGGCCGGATCGTCGCGTCACTGCCCGCACGCGAAGAGGTGCCGGCATGAGATTCGGAAAATCCTCTAATGGCCTGGCCATATTCACCAGCCTTGCGACCGCCATGTTCGGCGGGCTTGTGGCGCTGACCGTTTCCGCCCAGCAACCTGCCCCCGCCCACCCGCAGGCCGATGTCCTGTCAATCGGCGGATCTGTCACCGAAATCGTGGTGGCCCTGGGTCAGCAGCACCGCTTGCTGGCCCGCGACACCACCTCGACCTACCCCCCGGCAGTGACCAACCTGCCGGACGTGGGGTACATGCGCGCGCTGTCTCCCGAGGGCGTGCTCTCGGTCGGCCCGAGCCTGATCCTGTCAGAGGAAGGCGCCGGACCGCCCGAGGCCCTCAACGTGATCCGCGCCGCCGACGTGGCCTATGTCGAGGTGCCCGATGCATTGGACGCCACCGGCATCTTGAACAAGATCGAGATCATCGGCAGCGCTCTGGGCGTGCCGGACCGGGCCACGGAACTGGCCGCAGAGGTCGGCGCGGCACTGGACGCGGCACAGGCCCGCGCGGACGTGCCCGCCGAGGATCGCAAGCGCGTGCTCTTTGTCCTGTCCACAGATGGCGGCAAGGTCAACGCCTCGGGCACCGGAACAGCGGCAGATGCGATCATCCGCATGGCCGGCGGCGTGAACGCCGTCGACGATTTCACCGGCTACAAGCACCTGACCGACGAGGCCGTGGGCATCTCGGCCCCCGACGTGATCCTGATGATGGACCGCAGCGGCGACCATGCGGCGGCGGACGACAAACTCTTCGACATGCCCGCCATCCGCCTGACCCCGGCGGCAGAGACCCGGTCCGTGGTGCGCATGGACGGGTTGTTGATGCTGGGTTTCGGCCCGCGCACGGCAGAGGCGGTCGAGGCGCTGAACGCGGCGCTTTACGGAACGCCGGGCTGATCCGATGACCGCGATCACCGACCCTCTTGTCCTGCCGCGCGACCGGCTGGCCCGCGCCCGCGTGCTGCACTGGATGCTGGCCGCATTCCTGCTGCTCTGCGCGCTGGCCAGCCTGCAGGTGGGCGCCGCCGATGTGACCCTGACCGCCCTGCTGGGCAAACTGGTCAGCGGCGAGGCCCTGAGCCAGATGGAACGGGTTGTCCTCTTGGACATCCGCTTGCCACGCCTGACGATGGGTATCCTTGTGGGTGCCGCGCTGGCCGTGTCCGGCGCGGCCATGCAGGGGCTGTTCCGCAACCCTCTGGCCGATCCGGGCATTGTCGGCGTGGGCGCAGGCGCCGGGCTGGGCGCAATCCTGTCCATCGTCCTGGGCGCCTTGCTGCCCGCGTGGATGCAGGAGCTGACCGGCAACCATCTGACGCCCTTCGCCGCTTTCCTTGGTGGCTGGGGGTCGACCCTGCTGCTTTATCGCGTGTCCACCCGGCACGGGCGCACCTCTGTCGCGACAATGCTGCTGGCCGGCATCGCGCTGGGGGCATTGGCCGGGGCGCTCTCGGGCATCCTGGTCTATATTGCCGACGACCGGCAATTGCGCGACCTGACATTCTGGGGGCTGGGGTCGCTCGCCGGGGCAAGCTGGGCCAAGGTGGTCGCGGCAGGGCCTTTGATCCTGCTGTCCATCGGCGCGGCCCTGATGCTGGGGCGCGGGCTGAACGCGCTGGCTCTGGGAGAGGCGACCGCCGCCCATATCGGCATCAACGTCCAGCGCATGAAGAACATCGCCATCCTTGCCGTGGCGGGCGCCGCCGGGGCCGCGGTTGCCGTTTCGGGCGGCATCGGCTTTATCGGGATCGTCGTGCCGCATCTGCTGCGGCTGGGCTCCGGCCCGGACCACCGCCCGCTCTTGCTGAACGCGGCGCTTCTGGGGGCCAGCCTGCTGATCCTGGCGGATGTGATCGCCCGCGTCATCATCGCCCCCGCCGAACTGCCCATCGGGATCGTCACCGCCGTTCTGGGCGCGCCGGTCTTTCTGTGGATCCTGCTGAAACGACGGGGGATGGTCGAAACATGACACTGGAGGCACAGGAAATCCGGGTCCGCTATGGCCGCCGCGAGGCGCTGCGCGGCGTCAGCCTGACCGCAGAGCCGGGCGAGGTCACGGCCATCGTCGGCCCCAACGGGTCGGGCAAATCCACCCTGCTGGGTGCGATCGACGGCACCCTGCCGCACCGGGGCCACGTGCGCCTGAACGGACAGGAAGTCTCGGGGCAGCCCGCCTGGAAACTGGCCGCCACCCGCGCCGTCCTGCCTCAGGCCTCGCGGCTGGCCTTTCCCTTCACCGTGATCGAGGTCGTGCGCATCGGGCTACAGGCAGGCACCGCGGGCGACCGGCCAGAGGTGCCGATGCAGGCACTGGCCCGCGTCGGGCTGGCGCATTACGCCGACCGGCTGTTCCAGGATCTCTCGGGCGGAGAGGCACAGCGCGTCATGCTGGCGCGAGTGCTGGCACAGGTCTGGGCGCCGGTCGAGGACGGCGCGCCCCGGTGGCTCCTGCTGGACGAACCGGTCTCCAGCCTCGACATCGCGCACCAGTTGCAGGTGATGGAGATCGCGCGGGATTTTGCGCGCGGCGGTGGCGGGGTCCTGGCCGTCATGCATGACCTGAACCTGACCGCGCTATTCGCCGACCGGATCGCCGTCCTCGCCGAGGGGCGGCGCGTGGCCTTCGGCCCCCCTGCCGACGTCCTGACCGACGACACCCTGTCGCGCGCCTACGGTTGTGCGCTGCGCGTCTCTGCCCCGCCGCCGGCGGACATTCCCTTTATCCTGCCGCACGCAGCATCCGCCTGAAAGGTCACCCATGCGCCTTGCCGCCCTCATATTCTGCCTTGCCACGCCCGCGCTCGCCGATCCCGATATCGTCATCCTCGGAGAGGTCCACGACAATCCCGACGCGCACATCGGGCAGGCGCGAGCACTGGAAACCTTGCAGCCCACCGCCGTGGTCTTTGAGATACTGACACCCGACGACGCACGCCGCGCCGATCAGGACCGCGACCAGATCCCCGCGATCTGGGGCAATTCTGGCTGGCCGGACTACGCGCTGTACGCCCCGATCTTCGACGCCCTGGGCGCGGCGCGCATCGTCGGCGCTGCAGCACCGCGCGAGAACGTGCGTGCGGTCTATGGCGATGGCGCCGCCGCGCTCTTTGGCAGCGATGCGCCAAGGTTCGGCCTGGATGCCCCCTTGCCCGAGGCACAGCAGACCCAACGCGAAGAGATGCAGTTCGAGGCCCATTGCCGGGCCATGCCGCGCGAGATGATGGCGGGCATGGTCGAGGTCCAGCGCTACCGTGACGCCGTCTTCGCCCACGCCGCGCTGGAGGCGCTGGACCGCTACGGCCCTCCCGTCGCAGTGATCGCGGGCAATGGTCATGCCCGCACAGACTGGGGCATTCCCGCCATGATCGCCCGAGCCGCGCCAGAGGTGACGACCCATGCAACGGGCTTTGTCGAAGGCACGGCCGACATGCCTTTCGACACGGTCACCATCATACCCCCGGCAGAGCGTGACGATCCCTGCGCCAGCCTGAGAACCAACTGAGGAGAGACCGCCATGTACCTGGCAATGAACCGTTTTACCGTCCCGCTCGAAAACGCGGCCGAGTTCGAGGATCTCTGGCTGTCGCGCGAAAGCCACCTGCGCGACATGGCGGGATTTGTCGCCTTCGACATGCTGCGCGGCCCCGAGGAAGACGGCAGGATCCTCTATGCCTCGCACACCGTCTGGGAAACCGAGGTTCATTTCCGCGCCTGGACCGGCAGCGAGGAATTCCGCGCCGCCCACGCCCGTGCCAGCCAGCCCCGCAAGCTGCACGAAGGTGCGCCCCGGTTCGAGGGCTTCACCTCGATCCAGAGCATCGAGGCCCGGGCGGCATGAGCGCCCCCTGCCAGGATCAGGACGACCGTTTCCGCACGGTCTGCTGGCGCGAGATGCTGCAATCCGGCACGGATCCGTCTGACAGCACGGGTCTGGCGCTGGAGCAGCTGATCGACCTGCAGCGAGCTACGGGACCGGCGCCCGATCCGCGCCGCCCTCAATAGCCAATTCTTTCTATCAGGTATTGCCTGACAGGACCCCGCCTGCTAGGCACATGATTAACCAGCCCGGGTGTCCAGCCCCAGCCAGACACGAAAACCCACCGATGGGGGCCGGTTTGATGAACCTTCCGTCCTTTGACATTCCGGCGCTCTGCGCCCTTGCCATCACCCTTGCGGCACCCGCGCAGGCAGAAACCGTGCAGGGTGCGCATGTCTCGCTGGAACTCAACGCTCTGGAGCCGGTCGACGGCGCCTGTCGCATCAGCTTCCTGATCCAGAACGGCCACACCAACGACATCGCGCAGGCCGTCTACGAGGCGGTTCTGTTCGACACCGAGGGCCGCGTGGACCGCATGACCCTTTTCGATTTCGGGGACCTTCCCGCCGCCCGCCCGCGCGTGCGCCAGTTCCTTGTTGCCGACCTGGCCTGTTCCGACCTTGGCCGCCTGCTGATCAATGGCGCCGAGACCTGCGAGGCCGACAGTGCCGACGCCTGCACGCAGGATCTGGACCTGCGCAGCCGCACGGACGTGGAGATCATCGGATGATCGGGACATTGCAGGACGCCGTGCAACGGATCTTTGATCTTGGCGGCCCGGTCGTCATCCTGCTGGGCGCGCTGTCGATCGTCGTCTCGGCGGTCGTGCTTTACAAGCTCTGGCAGTTCACGGCGGCGGGGGTCGGGCGTCACCGCGCCCTGCGCGAGGCGATCGAGGCCTGGGACATGGGCAACCGTCTGGCCGCGCGCCGCCACCTGGACCTGTCGCGCAGCTATTTGCGCCCGGTGGTGACGATGGCGCTGGACGGTCAGGGCGATGCCGACCGGCTGGAAGCCGAGGCGGAAGCGCGATTTGCGCGGCTGGAATCCGGGCTTCGCCTGCTGGATTCCATCGCGCAACTGGCGCCGCTTCTGGGGCTTTTCGGCACGGTTCTGGGCATGATCTCGGCCTTCCAGGCCTTGCAAGAGGCCGGGGCGCAGGTCGATCCCTCGATCCTCGCGGGCGGCATCTGGGTCGCTCTGCTGACCACCGCCGTGGGGCTGGCCGTCGCCATGCCCACCGCGCTGGTGCTGAGCTGGTTCGAAGGCCGCATGGATGCCGAACGAGTGCTGGCGCAAAAGGCCCTGCGCACGATCCTGGCCCCCGCCGGCCAGGCCCAGACCTTTGCCCCTGCAGCGACCGCAGCGCCGGCCCATGCGTAGGCGTCACCGGCGGCGAAAGCTGTCGATGACCTCGCTCATCGACGTGATCTTTCTTCTGCTGCTGTTCTTCATGCTTTCCTCGACCTTTTCGCGCTTTGCCGAGGTCGAACTGGCTGCGGGCGGCGCCGGGACTGGCGCCGCCTCCAACCTGCGCCCGGTGTTCCTGCGGCTGGCGCCGGACGGGCTGAGCCTCAACGGCACCCCGCATGAGTTCACGGCTTTGCCCAAAGCGCTGCGCCAGCATCAAACCGACACGGAAACCGACCTGCCCGTCATCGTCGCCCTGCAGGGCGAGGTCACAGCCCAGCGCCTGACCGACCTGCTGGTGGCAATCCGCGCCCTGCCCGGCCTCAAACTCACGGTACTGGAGGCCTCATGAGAGCGCGCCGCCAGAAAACCGAACGTGAACCGACCATCGCGTTGATCAACATCGTCTTCCTGATGCTGATCTTCTTCCTGGTGGCAGGCACGCTGGCGCGTCCGCTGGACAAGGACCTGACCCTGGTCCGGACGGCAGAGCTGGACACGACCGCGCCCGCCGATGCGCTGGTGATCCACGCGGACGGGCGCATGACATGGCGCGGCGCCCCGCAGGACAGTGCCGCCAGCTTCATGACCCAGCTGCCTGTGGAGGCGCGCGCCCGGCTGCGCGTGATCCCCGACCGGGATCTGGATGCCGCCGATCTGGTCCGGATCGGTCGGGCGCTGCGCGGGGCTGGCGCCGAAAAAATTGTCATTGTCACCGAGAAGGCCCTCGAATGATCTCCTCGTCCCGACTTGCCAAATCTTCTGCCGTTTCGCTGGCGCTGCTGGCGCACGGCGCCGTTGCCCTGACCCTTGCCAGCCCCGAAGACCCCCGGATCGAAGGCGCCTCGGGCGGGGCCGAGGTGCGGCTTGGGTCGTCTTTCGCCGACATGGCCGCTGGCCGGGTGCAACCCGAGCCGGCAAAGACCCCGGCAGAAGACGCCGAACCGGAGCAACTGACACCCGAGCGGGCCAAAGCCCCTTCCGAGCAGGCAAAGCCGGACCAGATCTCGCCGGAACGCCCCAGGGATGCCGCCGAAATGGCACAAAAGCCGCGCTCTGCCGTCCAGGCGCCGGAACCGGTGGCCCGCCGTCTGGCTGCGGTCGCCCCGGCAGAGGCCGACAGCGGTCCGCGCGTGGATTCGCTGAAACCCGATACACCCGAAACCCAGGAACCTGCCGCCTTGGCCCCCGCGCCAGAACGGGTCACACCGGAACGGGCAGCCCCCGCGCCCGCGATCAAACCCGTCGCACCGGACAACGCCCCCGCGGAACGGGTGACCGGCGAGGCACCGAAAAGCGCGGCGGTCTCTCGTTCGCTGCGGCCAAAGATGCGCACACCGGAGTTCGAAGCCGCGAACAAGCCGGTGGCCAAGCCCAAAGCCAAGCCACGGGCAAAACCCGCACCGCAGGGTGGGGGCGCCGCGCGCAACGCCCGCGCCGGCAACCCCACCGGCAACGACGCGGCCAAGGCGCGTAACTCGGGCAACAACGGTCGCAAGGCCGCGCCCGGCAACGCGGCGGCCAGCAATTATCCCGGGCTTGTCATGCGCAAGCTGTCCCGCGCCGGACGGCCCCGCGTGAATGCACGCGGCATCGCCGTCGTCGCCTTTTCGATTTCCTCGGGCGGCGGCCTCGCCTCGCTGTCGCTGGCGCGCAGTTCCGGGTCTTCGGCGCTGGATCGCGCGGCCCTCGGCGTGGTGCGCAACGCGGCCCCCTTCCCGCAACCACCCAGCGGCGCAAGGCGCAACTTCTCGATCCAGATCCAGGGACGCTGAACCGTTACAGGATCTGGCTGAGGAATTCCTTGGTGCGCGGATCCTTTGCCTCGGCAAAGAAGGTGGCGGGCGGCCCGTGTTCCACGATCACGCCCCGGTCGGTGAAATAGATGTGGTCCGCCACCTCGCGGGCAAAGCCCATCTCATGCGTGACAAGGATGCAGGTCATGCCCTCTGCGGCGAGGTCCTTGATTGTGACCAGCACTTCCTTGACCGTCTCGGGGTCCAGCGCGGCCGTCACCTCGTCGAACAGCATCACGTCGGGCCGCATCGCGAGGCTGCGGGCGATGGCCACGCGCTGCTGCTGGCCGCCTGACAGCTCTCCGGGGTAATTGTCCTCTTTCCCCTCCAGCCGCACCTTCTTGATCAACGAGCGCGCCCGGTCCTCGACCGTCTTGGGATCTTCCTTGAGCACCTTCAACGGCGCCATCATGACGTTTTCCAGCGCCGTCTTGTGCGGGAACAGGTTGTACTGCTGGAACACCATGCCGACCTTCTTGCGCAGCGCCAGCTTGTCCAGTTTCGGGTCGCTGACCTCCTGCCCCTCGACGGTGATCGACCCGCCCTGGATGTCGTTCAGGGCATTGATGCAGCGGATCAGGGTGGATTTGCCCGATCCCGAAGGCCCGATGATGCAGATCACCTCGCCCTTCATCACGTCCAGGCTGACGCCCTTCAGCACCTCGAAGTCGCCAAAGCTCTTGTGCACGTCCTTGAGGGACACGATGGGCAAATCGGGGGTCCAGCTCATGCCTGTCTCTCCTAGTAGAGGCGGTTCTTGGCGTCGTCGGCAATGATCTGCGCCATCTCGTCGACGTCCGCGACCAGCTTTTTCTCGACCAGCTTGCCGTGGGCGACCATCGCCTCGGCAAGGCTGGGAACGTCCGAGGTGTCCGGCCAGTGGTCGGGCTGCCACATCCGCGAGCGGATCATGCATTTCGCGCAATGCAGATAGGCCTCTTCGACCGTCAGAAGCAGGACGAATTGCGCGGGGCGTCCGTTGACGGCCAGCCGTTCACACAGGTCGGGGTCACGGGTCAGCCGCGCCTTGCCCGCAACCCGAAGCGTGTCGTTGTGGCCGGGGATCAGGAAGATCAGCGCGGCCTCGGAGCTGTGCAGCACGTTCTCGAAACTGTCGAAACGCTTGTTCCCCAGCCGGTCCGGCAGCGCCAGCGTCTTGTCGTCCAGCACGGCCACGAACCCCGCCGGGTCGCCCTTTGGGGAAAGATCCAGCAGCCCGTCCGCCCCCCGGGTCGCCAGCACGACAAAGGGCGATGCCGCGATAAACCGTGCGCAAAGCGGGTCGATATGGTCGATGGCCTTGCCGGCGGGCCGCTCGCCCGCATCGCCGGTGATGGCGCGCAGGTCTTCGCGGGTGGCAATGGCGTGGGGATCGGACATGGCAGCCTCAGAGTTTCACGGAATAGCGCCGTTCCAGCGCGATGGTCAGTCGGGCGATCGGGTAGCAATAGGCAAAGAACAGCACGAGCGCGTAGCCATAGAAGGGCATCAGCAGCTCGGGGTGGTTGTTCTCGGCCTCCATCGCCTGGCGGGAAAAGGTGATGATCTCGCCCACGCCCAGGAGGGAACAAAGCGGCGTCGCCATTGTCAGGATCGCGTACCAGTTCATCCAGGGCGGGATCATCCGCTTGAAACACTGCGGCAGGATGATCTGCCACAGGGTCTGCGTGCGGGTGAAGGACAGGCTTTCCGCGGCCTCCCACTGGGCCGAAGGCACGGAGTTGACCGCACCGCGCACGATCTCGGAGATATTGGCCATGACCGGCAGGCTCAGCCCGATCACCGCCTTGACCCAGGCCGGGATCGGGATGGTCAGGCCAAGGATGGTAATTTCGAACGGAAAGGCCAGCAGCACCACGAAGAGCAGCACTAGCCAGGGTGAATTGCGGAACAGCTGGGTGATCGCCCAGGAAATCCCGCGCGTCACCTTGTTGCGCGACACCTGCGCCAGGCCCAGCGCCGCGCCCAGAGTCGTGCCGATCAACATGGCAAACAGCGAGATCAACACGTTGAACAGGAACCCCTGGAAGGTCAGGAAGGGGATCCAGCGCCAGAGCGCAGCAAAGGCATCCGCCGTGCCGAAACTGGCCGATTGCGCAAAGGCCGCCGCAGGCCAGAGCGCCAGCAGGACGAGAAAGCTCCACGGCGGCAAACTGCCCAGCCAGCGCACCAGGAACATCTCGTCGTATTGGTGTCCACGCAGGACATAGGGTTTCATGACCGGCAGGTCGCTCTGCCCGTGCAGCCTACTGTCCATAACCGGGGATCCTCATCTTGCGTTCCCAACGGTTCATGCCCATCACGAGGATGCCGACCAGCAGGATATAGGTCACGAATAGCAGCAGCATCGTGGGGTTCTGCGCCGAGGGGAAATCGTTCCAGACCGATACGCTTTCATACAGCAGTTCCGGCACGGCGATGGCATAGGCCTGCGTCGTCGTCTTGACCAGGTTCACCAGATTGTTGTTCAGCGACGGGATCGACACCCTCAGTGCCAGCGGAAAGACCACCTCGCGGTACGTCTGCGTGCGCGTCATGCCCAGGCTCTCCGCCGCCTCGACGGTGGACTCCGGTACTGCCTCGATGCCTGCGCGGAAGATTTCCACGTTGAAGGCGCCCGCGAAGAAGGACAGCGAGATGATCGCCCAGCCGACATTGGAGATGATCGGCACCTCCAGCCAGCCGTCCGGGCTGTAGGACGGCGTGAACTGGCCCAGCGCAAAGTAGAAAAACAGCAATTGCACCAGTGGCGGCGTGTTGCGGAAGAACTGGATATAGCCCTGCACCACGCCGCGCAGCACGCGGTTCTGGGCGCCCTGCGCCCAGGCACCGAAAACGCCAATGATGACCGAGAGCAGCACGCAGGCAATGCTTAGCTGAATGGTCATCCACAGGCCGGACAGAATCCGCCCGGCCTGTTTCTCGTCATAGAGCCAGATGAAGTTCCACCGCGCATGCTCGGCGGCGAGTTCGCGAAAGAACTCCTCGAATCCGTTCATGTTATTCCGGCATCGGCGTCGTCTGCTGGATCAGCTCCTGCTGCTTGGCCAGGAAGGCGGTGGGCTTGATACCCCACTTTTCTTCCAGCGCTACCAGCGTTCCGTCGAGGTGCCATTGGTATTGCATGCCTTTCATGAAGGCCCCGAAGACGCAGTTTTCCTCGGACTTGGGCACGGCCAGCGCCCAGGGGCTGTCATCCTCAGAGGGCAGCGGCATTTCGAAATCGTCCCAGTTTCCGCTGGCGATGTCCGACCCAATCGAGCTGTCGTCGTAGACGAAGGCCACGCACTTCTTGTCGCGCAGCGCCTGCTTGGCCTCGGCAGTGCCGGAGAAGGCCACGACCTCGACGTCGTAGCGGTCCTCGACGATCTGGTTGTAGAAGGCGCCCTGGATGCCGCAGACCGGTTTGCCGGTCAGGTCGCTCCACTCGGTAAAGCCCAGCTGCTTGGGCGCCATGACGTTAGTGCCCGAGGTGTAGTAGTTGGGGCCGACGATGCCCACCAGTTCGCGCCGGTCGGGGCGGTCGGTCATGGTGGCGATCATCAGGTCGATCTGCCCCTGTTCAAGAAACTGCATCCGGTTCGAGCTGACAACGGCCACCAGTTCAAGATCGACGCCCATCGTGTCGGCGATCATCTGGGCCATGTCCGGCTCCATGCCGATGATGGACCCGTCGGTGCCGCGATAGCCCCAGGGTTTGTAATCGGCCTTGACCCCCACGGTGAGCGTGCCGCTCTCCATGACCTTTTTCCATGTGTCGTTGGTGCATTCCTGTGCCGCCAGGCTCAGCGGGGCCAGCGCGGTCGACGTCACAAGTGCCGTTGTGATAAATCGTTTCATGAGTTTCTCCCTTGTTGTCGAACAGTTTTTTTTGACGATCGTTCACTGCCGACACTTTGGCACAGCCTACGGGAGAGTCAAAAAGGTTCGGGCCAGAGACTTTGGTTTTCCGAAAAGTGGCAAGGTTCGCCCAACTCTGCGGCACAGTCCGATGAGCGCGTTTCGCCTCCGCGCCCTATCTGCAAACTGCGCTTGTCATCCCGCCGCGGCCATCGGGACACGTCCCGGTCGCGCCTTGATTTTATGCAATTCCGCTGTTTGCGCCCATCTATGCGGCACCGCAGCATTCCCCCTGCGGCGCCCCTCCTGCGCGATAACCGGACTGAACCCGCAGCACCCGGTTGCTGAACGGCGCAATCCACGCCTGCGCCTCGACCGGAGAGGGGCCAGCCTGACACGGACGGTCCGCCCCCTGTCCGAGGTCCGCAGTCCCTTGCAAAACATGCGAATATTGCGATCAGGACAGCCGGGATGCATCCCCGGCCAAAGCCGGCGAGGCTGCCGAGGCACTGTCACCCGGACGCCGCTTTACCTCGACATCTGTGGGGCCACCCCCGCCAATCGTTGCCATTTTGGCAACGCAAACCTCTAATTTCACCGCTTTTACTGCATCAAAAACCGCGACAACTGTCAGGTGAATCACTCGAACACCTGACGGAGACGGCGCAAATGAAGCTCAAATCGAACTGGTGGTGGGACCTCTCCACCAAGGATTTTTCCGAACTGGACATGAGCAAGGTCGTCGCCGTTTTGCCCACGGCCGCGGTGGAACAGCACGGCCCCCACCTGCCCGTCCGCGTCGACAGCGCCATCAATGCCGGCATCATGGACCGCGTCGCCCAGCGCATCCCGGACGACCTGCACGCCCTGATCCTGCCGATGCAGGCGGTGGGCAAATCGGTCGAACACCTGGAATTTCCCGGCACCCTGACCCACAGCTACGAGACCCTCGCCCGGGTCTGGTTCGAGATCGGTGAAAGCGTCGCGCGCACCGGCTGCCGCAAGCTGGTCTTTGCCAACTGGCACGGCGGCCAACCCCAGGTGATGGAAATCGTCTGCCGCGAGTTGCGGGTCAAGCTGGGCATGTTCGCGGTCAGCGCCAATGCCTCGGCGGACCTCGATGTCTCGGACCTCTTCGACGGACAAGAGATGAAGCACGGCATTCACGGCGGCGAATTCGAAACCTCGCTGCTGCTGGAACTTCACCCCGAGCTGGTGGACATGGACCTGGCCGAGGATTTCGAACCGCTCTCTGTCGAGATGGAAAAGGCCGGCGGCATCCTCACTCCCGAAGGCCGCATCGGTTACGGCTGGCAGACGCAGGACCTGCACCCTTCCGGTGCATGCGGCAATGCAGCCGCCGCCGATGCGAAACGCGGCCGGATCGCGCTGGACCGCGCCGCCGACCGGTTCGTCGCGCTGTTGAAGGAGGTCCGGGATTTCCCGATCGAACGCGTGACGCAGAAAACCATGTTCAACGATGCGTGACATGGTGGACAGCCCACGACGATCCCTCCTGCCGGTGCAGGCCCCTGTCCGGCAGGAGCTGCGCCTGAAGGACGGAACCCGGCTGGTCGCCGACACCTGGCGGCCGGACACGCAGGACACTCTGCCGGTCCTGCTGATGCGCCAGCCCTATGGCCGCGCCATCGCCTCGACCGTGACGCTGGCCCATCCCGCATGGTACGCGGCGCGCGGCTATATCGTCGCCGTCCAGGACGTGCGCGGCACCGGCGACTCCGAAGGCGATTTCGATGCCCTGGTCAACGAGGCGGCGGACGGCGCCGAGACCCTCGACTGGGCGCGCGACCTGCCGGGGTCGAACGGCAAGGTCGGTACATACGGGTTCTCCTACCAAGGCACCACGCAGTTCCAGATGCTGGCCGGCGGCGCGCGGCCCGACGCAATGGCCGTCTCAATGGCATCGTGGTCGCCCTTGACCGACTGGCTCTCCGAGGGCGGATTGTTCCGCTGCCGGATGTCGGCCTCCTGGGCGGCGCAGATGGCCCGGTTGAAGGCCCGCCGGATGGGCGATTTAGCGGCGCTGACGGCCTTGGCGCCAGAGCGGGGCTGGCAGGCGCATTTCGACTTTCTCATGTCACGCCCGGACCTGTCGCATCTTTCCCGCTGGGCCAAGGGCCAGCCGGGGGCAGACCCCGCTGCCGACCTCGCCCCGCCCCCTGCCGTGCCCCTGATCCAGACCGCCGGGACCGCCGATTTCTTCCTTCGGGGCACGCTGGCCGCCGACAGGGCCTTTCGCGCGGTTTCCTCTGACACAACACATCTTGTCCTTGGTCCCTGGGGGCACATCGGCTGGAACCGGTCCGCCGGCGCGGCACGCCTGGCCCCGGGGGCAGAGGTTTCCGTCGACCGGGCGCAGCTCGCCTTTTTCGATCACTACCTCAAGGACCACGGCCCACGGCCCGCTGCCGTCACCGCCTATGATGCGGGCAGGGATAGCTGGCATGACACCGACACGCTCGAAGGGTCCGGCGCAAAGGTCTATCACCTTGCGTCAGACGGCCTTGCCGCGCAGATGGTGACGGATGGCCGCCTGATGACCGACCCCGCGGCGCCGGGGACCGACATGCTGGTTCTGGACCCCACCCGGCAGGCGCCGCTCTGTGGGGGCGCCTTCACCGGTCCGGTCGATGTTGGCCCGCTGCACGACCGGTCCGACGTGGCCTGCTACACCACCGCCCCCATGACCTCATGCGTGCAGTTGCGCGACCGGGTCGAGGCCGAGATCCCGCTGGACGTCGATGGCCCCCATCCCGGGCTGGCGGCCACGCTGGCGGTCGTCGACCGGCAAGGCACCGCCACGGCACTGGCCACGACCGTCGTGCGCCTGAAAGGCGGGACGCTGCGCCTGGTGTTCGAAGGCCTCTTTCACAGCCTGCACCCCGGACAGTCCCTGCGCCTGTCCCTGCAGGCCGCCCCCCTGCCCGACTTCCAGCCCTATCCGGCCACCACGCTGGCCGATCCAGGCGTGCGTGCCACGACCATCGCCATCCACCACGACGCCAGCCGGCTACTCGTCTTTACCGCAGATCAGGAAACACCCCATGCGTGACCGCAACTATCTCATTCTTGACGCGATTACCGCCATGTACGGAGACACTGTCGCGGTCGACCAGCTGACGCTGGAAATCGCACGCGGCGAGCTTTTGTCCCTGCTTGGCCCCTCGGGCTGCGGAAAGACCACGACGCTGCGCATGATCGCCGGTTTCATCCAGCCCTCCTCCGGGCACATCATGGTGAACGGGCAGGACATCACGCGCCTGCCCCCGCACAAGCGCAACATCGGCGTGGTCTTCCAGGCCTATGCGCTGTTCCCGCACCTCTCGGCACTGGAAAACGTTGGCTTCGGCCTGCGGATGCGCAACATCCCCAAGGCCCGGCGACAGGAACGCGCCCGTGCGGCGCTGGACACCGTGGGCCTCGGTGCCTTTGCCGACCGCCTGCCCGGAAATCTCTCCGGCGGCCAGCAACAGCGCGTCGCCCT
>NZ_JARAMO010000016.1:0-36507 GCF_028807275.1 Mameliella sp. AT18 | reverse complement strand
ATCATCGGGCCGAACGGGGCGGGCAAGTCGACCTTGCTGAAGGCCGCGCTGGGCGTAATCCCGCGGCTGTCGGGCGAGGTCAGCGTCTTCGGTCAGCCGATCGAGACGGTCCGCGGGCGCATCGCCTATGTCCCCCAGCGCGCCAGCGTCGACTGGGATTTCCCGACCACGGTGATCGACGTGGTGATGATGGGCCTGTACCGTCAGGTCGGCCTGCTGGGGCGGCTGACCGGCGCTCTCAAGGCGCGGGCCCTGTCCTGTCTCGACCGGGTCGGCATGGCCAGCTTTGCCGACCGCCAGATCGGCCAGCTGTCGGGCGGCCAGCAGCAACGGGTCTTCCTGGCCCGGGCGCTGGCGCAGGACGCGGACCTCTACCTGCTGGACGAACCTTTTGCCGGGGTGGATGCGGCGACCGAACGGGCGATCATCGACGTTCTGAAAGCGCTCAAGGCTGAAGGCAAGGCGGTGGTCTGCGTCCACCATGACCTGGCCACGGTGCGCGACTATTTCGACAATGTCTTCATGATAAACGTGCGCCGCATCGCCGAAGGCCCGGTCAGGACAACCTTCAACGGCGAGACGCTGAATTCCACCTACGGCGGGCGGCTTGCCGCCACGCATATCGACCAGTTGAACCTGGTGGAGGGCGCGTGACCCCGTTGATCGAGGCGTTGCTGCTGCAAGCGGGCTACAATGCGGCGCTGGTGGCCGTGGGCGCGGCTTTGCTGGGCTTTGCTGCCGGCGCCGCCGGAACCTTTCTTTTCCTGCGCAAGCGCGCGCTGGTGTCCGACGCAGTGGCCCATGCCACGTTGCCCGGCGTCGGGCTGGCCTTCATCGCGATGGTCTGGCTGGGCGGCGACGGGCGCAACCTGCTGGGCCTTCTGGCGGGCTCTGCCGTGACCGCCGGGATCGGCCTCTTGGCAGTGGAATGGATGACCCGGCGCACCCGGCTCAGCGAGGATGCGGCCATCGGCGCGGTGCTCTCCGTCTTTTTCGGGCTGGGGATCGTCATCCTGACCGTGATCCAGACAATGAGCTCCGGCCGCCAGGCAGGGTTGGAGAGTTTTCTGCTCGGCTCGACCGCCGGGATGCTGTTCCAGGACGCCATCGTGATCGCCGTGGGTGGCTCATTGGCGGTTCTGGCGACCTGGGTGATGCGGCGACCGATGACGCTGGTGGCCTTTGACGCGGAATACGCGGCGGCGAGCGGCGTCAACGTGCCGGGGATCGACCGGCTGATGATGGCGCTGGTCATGGCGGTCACGGTGATCGGGCTCAAGATCGTCGGGCTGATCCTGATCGTGGCGATGCTGATCATCCCGCCGGTCACGGCGCGGTTCTGGACCGAGCGCAGCCAGTCCCTGATCTGGTACGCGGGGGGACTTGGCGGTGTGTCGGGGTACCTGGGCGCGGCGCTGTCCGCCTCGGCCCCCGATCTGCCGACGGGGCCGATCATCGTGCTGGTCGCGGCGGGCCTGTTCCTGCTGTCGCTCTTCCTGGCCCCCGCACGCGGCGTGGCGGCGGCCGTGTTCCGGCACCGCCGGTTCCAGCGCAAGGTGCACCGTCGGCAGGGCCTCTTGGCCCTGGCGCGGCAGGAGCCGATCCACGACGAACTGACCCTGCGTGTCCTGCGGGGCGAGGGGCTGATCCGTGCCGATGGCGTTGCCACGGAAACCGGGCGCGCCCAGGCGGCCAAGATCGCCCGCGACGAACGCCGCTGGGACGTGGCCCGCGAAATCCATCAGGACACCGGGCTGACCGGGCGCTATGACGGGCTGACCCCGATCGAAGATGTCTTTGCCCCCGATGAGATCGCCGAGTTCGACAGCCGCATCGGCGGCCCGCGTGCCATAGGAGAGGGGCTGTGATGGGCAGCGAATTCGTCATGTTCTCCCTGACACCCATGCTGATCGGCGTGCTGGCCTCTGTCGCCTGTGCCTTGCCGGGAAACTTCCTGATCCTGCGGCGGCAGGCGCTGATCGGCGATGCCATCAGCCATGTCGTCCTGCCGGGCATCGTGGTGGCCTTTCTGCTGACCGGCGTCGTGGCCGCGATCCCGATGCTGCTGGGTGCCGCCGGGGCCGCCGTGGTGGCTGTTGTGCTGATCGAGGCGATCAAGCGGCTCGGTCGGATCGAACCGGGCGCGGCGATGGGTGTGACCTTTACCACGCTTTTTGCGGGGGGCGTCTTGCTCTTGGAGCAGAGCGATACCTCCAGCGTCCACCTGGACGTGGAACATGCTCTGATGGGCAATCTTGAATCGCTGGTCTGGCTGCGCGCGACGGACTGGTCCTCGCTCTTTGATCCCTGGGCGCTGGCCGGTGTTCCCGAGGAACTGCCGCGCATCGCCGTGGTCTGTGCGGGGGTTATCCTGCTGACGCTGGTCTTCTGGCGCTGGCTGAAGATTTCAACCTTCGACGAGGGCTTTGCCCAGGCGTTGGGCCTGCCGGTGGGCATGATCGGCATGGGCCTGGTCATCACGGCGGCAGTGGCAGCGGTCGCGGCCTTTGATGCCGTTGGGTCGATCATCGTGATCGCCATGTTCATCTGCCCGCCGGCGGCGGCCCGGATGATGACCAACGGGCTGGAACGGCAGGTCTGGTGGTCGGTGCTGTTCGCGGTTGTCGCGGCCGTGCTGGGATACGTTCTGGCGGGCTACGGGCCGCTCTGGCTGGGCGGGGACAATGCCGTCAGCGCGGCGGGGATGATCGCGACCGTCTCGGGCGTCATCCTTGCGCTGGCCTGCGCCTTTGGACCGCACCGCGCGCGCGTGGGGGCGCGGGCCGAGGCCTGAAAGGAAAAAAACGGCCCGCAGAATGCGGGCCGAGTGGTGTGACGCGGCGAAACGGATCAGGCGGCGGGGCGAGACCCAACGACGCCTTGAGTGACGGAATCCGTGATCTCGAGGCTTTCTTCCTCGGACAGGTCCATCAATTCGGCCAGCCGGGCGCGCGCGCGGCCCACGCGGCTCTTGATCGTGCCCACGGCGACGCCGCAGACCTCTGCCGCTTCTTCGTAGGCCAGGCCCTGTGCTCCGATCAGCACCAGCGCCTCGCGCTGCGTGTCGGGCAACTGATCGAAGGCCACCTTGAAATCTCGCAGGTTCAGACGCCCGTCGTGATCGGGTTTGGTCGCAAGGCTTTCGCTCATCGTGCCGTCGGCATCCTCGACCTCGCGCTTGCGCTTGCGCCGCAGCGAATAGAACGTGTTGCGCAGGATCGTGAACAGCCAGGCCCGCATGTTGGTGCCCTGCTGAAAGCTGTCGATGTTCGTCCATGCCTTGACCAGCGTCTCCTGCACCAGGTCGTCCGCCGTGGCAGAGTTCCGGGTCAGCGACAGCGCAAAGGCGCGCAACGAGCCGATGTGCTCGGTCAGTTCCTCGCGGGGGTCACGCATCTTGCTGGCCCCCGCTGTTCTTTTTATCCTCGGCGGCTTTCAATTGCGCCAGCAGATCGGTGAACCGATCGGGCACGGGCTGCTGGGCCATGTCATCGAAGGCCTGTCTCAAGTTCCGGTCGATTTCGTCGACGACTCTTGAATTGAGTTGTTTACGCGTCATGTGTTTTGTCATCTTTGGATCTCGCAACGCCTCATTACGGAACCAAAACGTTGCAGCCTGCGTTCGGTTCCAAAGGTAGCACTAATATTTGGAGCAACAAGCATGACGGCTCAGTCATCCTCGGACATGACAACCGCAATCGGCGGCAACCTTCCCTACCTGCGCCGCTACGCCCGCGCGCTGACCGGGCGCCAGGACAGCGGCGACCGCTATGCCGCAGCAACGCTTGAGGCCATCCTGAACGACCCCGAGCTGTACGATGCCGGCCTGACCGCCAAGGTCGCCCTGTTCCGCGTGTTTCACGCGATCTGGATGTCCTCGGGCATGCCGGTCGAGGACGGCGGCGAAACGGGGCTGGCGGCACGGGCGCAGAAACACCTGTCGCGCCTGACGGAAAACACGCGCGAGGCGCTCTTGCTGCACACGATCGAGGAATTCCCGATCGAGGAGGTCGCCCAGATCATGCAGGTCTCGACCGAAGAGGCGGGCCAGTATGTCGATACGGCCTTCCTTGAAATGCGTGACGCGATTTCCGGCAAGATCATGATCATCGAGGATGAGGCGGTGATCGCGATGGATCTTGAAAGCATCGTGATGGACATGGGCCACCGTGTCACCGGCGTGGCCCGCACCGAGGCGGCGGCGCTGGACCTCGCCGGCAGCGAGGCCCCGGACCTGATCCTGTCGGACATCCAGCTGGCCGACGATTCCAGCGGGATCGACGCGGTCAACCAGATCATCGCCCGCGACGGCGACCGTCCCGTGATCTTCATCACCGCCTTCCCGGAACGGCTGCTGACGGGCGAGGGGCCGGAGCCGGCCTTCCTGATCTCCAAGCCCTATACCGAAAACCAGGTGCGATCCGCTGTCAGCCAAGCGCTGTTCTTTGCCTCGACAGAGACCTTGATCCGCTGACTTGATCACTGATGTGAAAAAGAAAAAGGCCCGCTGGTTTCGGCGGGCCTTTTTTTGTTTACGTGGTCCTGTGCCTCAGCTTTTTGCCAGGGCACGCAGCATCCAGGCTGCTTTTTCATGAAATGCGCTGCGGGCGGTTGCAAGGTCTTCGGTCACAGGGTCGCGATGCGTACCAGCCAGCGCGATCAGCGCATGCAGACGATGTGCCAGTTTCTCGTGATCGTGGGCCAGGTCCTCGATCATGTCGGCGGTTGTCGCCTTTGCAGACAGGTCGTCGACCCGCGATCTCTTGGTGATGTCGTCCAGGCGGGCCGGGGCAAGATGTCCAAGCGCGCGTATCCGCTCGGCCAGGTCGTCGGCAGCGGCAAAGAGATCCTGGTACTGTTCCTCGGTCAGGTTGTGCACGGAAAAGAACAGCGGCCCTTCAACATTCCAGTGAATGGCATGGGTCTTAAACAGCAGCCGGTAGTTGTCGGCCAGAACGTCCGACAGGCCGCTTGCCAGGGTTTCGGTGTTGCGGACCCCGGTGGAAACGGAATCTTCGGTGGGAACGACTTTCAGGGAGTCAGTCATCTATGCCTCCTGCTTGATTGGTTAATCAGACAACGAGCGGTGCCCGGAAAGGTTCCTGATCCAGCCCGGCGGGACGCAGGGGGCGGGCGCGTTTCGTCGGGGAACAGGCAGCAGAGAAGGCAGCATGCCCCCATCTGGCACCGACATCGAAAGACAAAGGCGCCACCATCGTCTAGCGACGCCCAGGCGCCGTGACCTACGCAGATTGACGTCATACATGAAAAGGCCCGCACTGGGGTAGCGCGGGCCTTTGCATCGGTTGGACCGGAACGTGCCAGTCAGGCCAGGCGGCGCGTAGAACGCGGGCCTGCGATCAGCCAGACGATGAACCCCAGCAGCGGCAGCAACAGCACGAACAGCGTCCAGAGGACCTTGCCGCCGGTGCTTGCGCCGGAATTGATGATGTTGACGATTGCCCAGACCGCAAGGCCCAACAGGATCAATCCGCCCAGACCCGCAATTTCGATACCCATGATAGTCTCCTTTCGGTTTCGCGCCGCGTTCAGCCGCGCAGTGCGTCGATCAGCTCCGACTTGGTCATCTGCGACCGCCCATCGACATCCAGTTCGCGCGCCCTGTCGTAGAGCGCATCGCGCGTCCATTTTTCATAAGGGGGCGCTTTTCCGCCTTTGCGGGACGGGGCCATGTTGTCATTCGCCTGCGCATTGGCGATCGCCGCCGCTTTCGACTTGGCATAGCCCTTGTCGCGCAGGGCCTGGTAGGTTTCCTCGTCCTTGATCGACGGGTTGCTCTCCTTCTCCTTCGCCATCGCGCTACCTCCTGCATCCTTGCCCCGCGTGAGACCGGCCCGGGGATTTTCCCATGCCGCCCGGCCCAAAAGCGCGAGACTGTACAAGGACCAAACGCCCGGCGTCCCACGCGGTTCCGTGTGCTCCGGGCCGGAAACAGCAAAGAAAGACGGGTTTTTTCGGGAACCTGCAGGGGAGAAAGAGCGTTACGCACGCATGGAAAACACAAATTGTGTCGGCGGGTTTCGTGCCCTGCCCAAAGAGAAAACACTTGCCGGCAAAATGCGCCGGTGCGGGATAGAGATAGAATTTTCAGGAATTGATGAAGCCAACACCTCGCAGATCGTGGCCCAGACCCTGGGCGGCCTGGTCAAGCGGCAGGGGCCGCATCTGTTCACGATCGAGGACAGCGGACTCGGAACCATCTGCGTCGAGCTGGACACGCGGTATGCCAAGCCCGGAAACCAGTTCCTGCCCGAAGGCGTGCTGGACGCCGCCCGCGCCGTCGTCCCGGTCGAGGTGGTCACGCCCCCCCTGATACCAGAGCAGATGGATCGTGTGCTGGACCTGACCAAGGCCCTGCAAAAGGCGGGTGGCAAAGGCACGTCCGACAGCCTGTTTGCCGGGTTCGGCATCCATTTCAACCCCGAGATCACCGGCTACGAAGATCCCTACTTGTTGCGGACCGTGATCGCCTATGGCCTGCTTGAACCCTGGTTGCGCGAATGGCGCCCACTGGACATGTCGCGCCGCATCCTGCCCTTTGTCGATCCCTGGCCCCTGCAATTCACGGATGCGCTAGTGGCGGCGGACGATCTTGATCTCACGGTGCTCCGGCACCTGGTTCACAGCCACCTGAACGGGCGGAATTACGGGCTGGACCTCTTGCCGATCCTGCACGCCCATGACCCCGAGGGGTTTGCGGCGATGTTCGGAAAAGAAGCCAGCGGCGCCCGTCCGGCCTTTCACTTTCGCTTGCCGGATTGCCGCCTGGACGAGCCGGACTGGTGCATCACGGACGAATGGGACCGATGGTGGCTGGTCGAGGCCCTGGCGGCGGACGAGGCTCGATTTGACGCCTTGTACCAGGCCTGGCGGCGCGGGGCAGGGCACGGCGGGCTCTGGGTCGAAGAAGTGGCAGGGCAGATCGGCAACAACGGCGAGGAGCTATTCAGGTGAACCGGCCGCTGATCGCAGTGACCACCTCGACACGGTCGGGGTGGCGTATCTTTCCGCTTGTCCGGCTGAACCTCTGGCTGGCCGGGGCGCGTGCCTTGCGCTGGACGACCCGGTCGGATATCGACCTGGGCCGCGTAGAAGGCGTGATCATCGGTGGCGGCGACGACATCTCGCCCGATCTCTATGGAGCCCGCCTGGAAGTGACCGCACGGCTAGACCATGACCGCGACGCGATGGAACATGACATCGCGCGCAAGGCACTGGCCAGCGGCATCCCCGTCCTGGGTATCTGCCGCGGGGCTCAGATGCTCAACGTCGCGGCAGGGGGGACGCTGCACCAGGACGCCTGGTCACTTTATCCCGAAGCCCAGCCGATCAAGACCATCCTGCCCCGGCGCGAGGTCCATGTCGAAACGGGCTCGCAACTGGCGGCCTGGTCGGGCGAGGCTCCGATGCACGTCAACGCGCTGCATACCCAGGCGGTCGACCGGTTGGGCCGGGGCTTTCGCGTCGCGGCGCGGGATACGCACGGCATGGTTCAGGCCATCGAACGCTGTCGGGATCCCTTTGCGTTGGGCGTGCAGTGGCATCCCGAACACCTGTTCTATGCGCATCGCCAGCGGGCGATCTTTCGCGCGTTGAGCCGTGCCGCATCTGCCTACGCAGAAGACCGGGCGCAAATCCTGTCACCCGCCTGAAACCGGCTCTAGTTCAAAGAAGAAGGCCCGCCAAGCTGGCGGGCCCTTTCGTGTTGATCTGTCTGTACGTCAGACTTTTTCGAGGATCTGGTCCAGCGTCTTGCGGGCCTCGTCCTTGGTCTGGCCCAGACGCTGCTGCAGCTTGCCTTCAAGCTGTTCGCGGTCGCCGCGTGCCTCTTCCAGTTCGTCGTCCGAAAGCACGCCATAGGCTTCGCGCAGCCGGCCCTTGATCTCGGTCCATTTTCCTTCCAGGCGATCCCTGTCCATCGGATATCTCCTTTGCGTTTCGCTGCCCGGATCCGTTCCGGGCCTCTGATTGTAAAACGTCCGGGATGCCGATCCGTTCCGTCTCAGGCCGCTTCTTCCAAGGCGCGGGTGATCGCGGTCTCGATTTCGTCCAGCGGATGGTTTGTCAGCACCTTGGGCAGGTCCAGTACCAGTTTCGAGGCCACTTCCTCGTGCATTTCCTCGCGCAGGGCGCTGAGCACCGGGCGGCTTGCGACGATGATGAGCCGGTCGAACTTGCCGGCATGGGCGGCCTTGTAGAGGTCTGCGCTGATGGTCTTGGCAAAACGCTCTTTTTCCAGTTGGTGCCAATCGGTGTCATCCACGGCGGAGCGATGTTCGCCGGGACCATCATTCAACCGGCCCGGGCGGTTTTCGGCCCAGTCCTGCGCCTTTGGATTCTCCTGCTCCGCGCGATCCCGCACCACCAGGTGCAGATGCGCCTTGTCCCCCTTGTTGACGAGGTACAGCGCCTTTTCTCCATCGGCGATCAGCACCCAGGTGCCATGCGGCACGCCCTTGGCTCGCATCATGTCGTGATCCTCCTCTTTTCAGCGTGGTGACTATCGGGCGGTCAGTCGCCTGCCTGTGGGCCGCGACTGTCGAGCGTGCAGAGCCATCCGCTTTGCGCGCTTTCGAGACGTCAACGCGCAAACCTGCGTTGGCGTTCCCTGCTCAGACGATGTCCTCGGTCACGCCGGGCAGGTCCTGTGCCAGGTCGGTGCCTTCCTCGGCGTCGAAGGGCACAAGGAACCCGCTCCGGTTCTCGGGGCGGCGCAGACCGTTGCGCCGGATCTCTCCCTGCCACAGGGGATAGAGCGTTTCCGGCGACATGGCCTCGGGGGCAAGCGGTTCATGCCACCAGTGCGACAGCAACCGCTCACGCGCCCGTTCCACGCGCTCCGGCTGCGTGATCTCGACCGCCAGCTCGGTATCCCAGCGCATCGACCGCCCGTTCAGATTGGCAGAACCGATCAGGACAGAGGCCGCATCGCGGATCAGAACCTTGTTGTGCACATGGATCAGCGGAGACCCGGCCAGCGTCTCGCAGGTGTCGCGGGCGGCCAGCACCGGGCGCACCGGCGTCGCGATGGTCAGCCGATCGCCGAAACTCTCACGCAGGGTGGCAACCGCCTGCTGGCGCAGGGCAAGCCCATAGCGGGCATCCAGGCTCTCGGAGGAATCGAAAGCCACGTCCTCGGGCAGTCCCGGCATGACGATGATGGCGTTCAGGTCGCGGTTGCGTGTCGCGCCCTCTGCCAGCGCCTCGGCGATCCGGCTGGAGCGGATGAACTGCGTCTCTATATGGATCAAGTGACGTGCCTTTCGAAAGGCCTCCAGGTGCGCCTCCTCGATTTCCGACACCAGTGTGCGGGGCGAAAGATAGGGCAGTTGCAGACGCCGAGGCGCCGACAATGTCCGTTTCAACCCGGGGCAGGGTGGCGGGGCCGCGCGGCCCTCTGTCACTGCCTGGAAACTCTCGAGGTGCCGGCGTGCGGCCGCCGCCTCGGGGCCGCGCAACATGACCTGCACGTCAGACCAGGTATGCCGCGCCGGGCGATCGTGACCGGGCGTGTCGTAACGCCGTTCGTTCAGGTCCAGCCCGCCGACGTAAAGCCATTCGTCGTCGATCACGGCCACTTTCTGGTGATGGGAGACCGTGTGCAGGTTCGGCATCACGCTGCGTTCCAGCCCGACCGCCTCGAACCGGCGTTCAACCGGGGTCGTCTCGCGCAGGCGTTCCCAGCGGCGGCGCAGGACCGCGGGCAGGAAAGCAAGGCGCGGCAACATGCCGGCGCGCGCGCTGTGCTGGTGCGCGCGGATGTTCAGCAGGTCCTTGCCCGTGCCCGTCGCCTCGGCCAGGGCCACGCCCTGCCGCACGGTGCGCCAGCTGAGTTCGTGCAGATCGGTTGCCATGACCGGGTCAAAATCGCTAACGGTGAGATCGATCCGCACGCCGCGCCGCAGGGCATGGGCGAGAAGGTCGAACCAGTCCTGGCCGATCTCGCGCGCCTCGGTGCTGCGCAGCCGGGTCGACAGGTCGAAGATCCGGAAACCGGCGACGACATGACTGCGCGCGAACAATACCGCACGCTCGAACGCCGGCCAGGCCTCGTCGGCCGTGATCATCACTTCGAAGTCACCGGCCATCCGGCCCCCCTGTCAGGCGCCGTAGGCGGCGCGCGGAAACATCACTGTCACGCGATAACGTCCGTCATCCGAAGTGGTTTCCATCTTTCCGCCCAATTGCCGCAGAAAGGCGGCAATCATCTTTTGCGCCATACCGTCGGGGCGCGGCGCATCTGCCCCGGGGGGCAGCGGTTCGGCGGGGGAACTGTCGATGCACAGCCGGACCTCGTCACTGCCGCCCGAGGTCAGACGCACCCCGATCCGGTCGCGCGGGTCCGCGTTGCAGGTCTGGCGGATCGCGGTGTTCAGTGTCTCGGCCACGAACAGCGACAGGGGGATGGCCTGGTCGGGATAAAGGGCGACATGCTCCAGCGCCGTGTCGATTTCGATCTTGCCGCGCGCACCGACCAGATCCTGCGTGTCGCGCACCACCGCCTGCACCAGATCGGCGGCGTCCACCGTGGTGCTGGTCGGCGTATTGTAGAGCGCACGGTGCAATACCGCCATGCCGCGCACCCGGCGCTGAAGCTCGGACACGACGTGCTTGGCCTCATCGGTTTCCAGGTCACGCGACTGCATGTTCATGATCGAGGCGATCAGCTGCAGGTTGTTCTTGACCCGGTGATGCACCTCTCGCAGCAGCACTTCCTTGTCCTTGAGATCCTGTTCGCGGCGCTGTTCGCCCTCCGCGATCAACAAGGCCATGCGGTTGAAGGCGCGCTGGGCCTCCTCCAGTTCCGCCGGCGGATCGCGCAGGTCCAGTGTGGTTTCCTCGCGCTCGCCCAGGGCAAAACGGCGCATCGCGTTGCGCAACTGCGCGACATGGCGGATCACCAGCCGCTGGATGCCGAACAGAGCGACGCCGACCCCGGCCAGCCACATCAGCACCGGCAGCGAACTTGCGATCACGCTTTGCAGGCGACTGTCCGCATCGGGCACGGCAGAGAGAGGCCAGCTGCCCAGCAACATGACCTTGCCGGGCACCATCTGCGTGACGGCGAAAAAACGCGTCTCACCCGAGCCGCTGACCGCACGAAAGGTTCGGCCCGGTTCTTTGACGATCTCGGACAGGGGCATGTCGCGGGGCAGGTATTCGGGGGCTGTGGCCCGTCCCAGCGAAGCGGCCAGGATGTCCCCCTCGGCGTCCAGGGCCGCCAGACGCAAAGCGCCGTCGTGGTCGGGATCCTCAAGCGCACCATTCAGGATCGCATGGGGGATCGACAGCGAGACATAGCCGACCATCTCGCCGCCTTCGCGTACCGGATGCGTCACCATCACGATGTTGCGCCCGGTCACGGCGCCCTCGAGATTGACCTGCACGCTTGCGCCGCCGCGCGCCATCGCGGTCTTGAAGGGTTGGCGTTCGGACAGGTCCATCCGTTCGGCGGTCGAACTGCAGGTCAGCCAGCCCGAGGCCTCGATGAACCCGGCAAAGACATAGGTGTCATTGCTTTCGACAAAGCCTTTCAGGATGTCGCTGCAATCTTCCTCGCCCAGCTTGGTGATCAGCACGGCCAGCCCCTGTGCCGCGGCCAGCGCGCTTTCGAGGGTCTCCGCCTGGGGCGAAGCTTCGGCGCGCAGCTGTGCCATCAGCGCGGTGCGGTTCTGTTGCCGTGCGCTCTCGATCACGGCCTGGGTCTGATAGACCGCGATCAGGCCCACGGGCAACATGGCAATGGTCATCAGGCAGGCGATACGCGCCGGCAGACTGCGGGACAGTCGATAGAGGCTTTTCAGACGCGTGGGCATGGAGGGCAGAACTTCGAGGCTAGGGAATGAACGGGACGCTTTCGGGCGGCACGGTGCGTGACCGGGGGCACAAGTCTCCCTTGACCGGGGCAGTATGCCCCTGTTCCCACGCGCCGCTCATGCGGATATCGCCGCTGCCTGCTCATGCAGTCACCCCATCTGAAATCACAGTCCCCTCTGGACAAATGCCGCATGTCCCGAATTGGTTCCCAAGATTTTCCGGTGGGTCAGGACTGCAGGCTGGTCAGGGGGATCTGCAGCCGGCGGCGGAACATGCCGGCCTCGATCTGGGTGGCCATTTCGCCAGCCAGTTGCCCCTCGACGGCGATCGACAGGAGCCGCGAGCCGAAGCCCGAGCGTGGTCGGGCCTCTGTGTCCCAGGAAAGGCCGGTTTCTTCCCAGCTGATGACGACGTCATCGCTGTCGGTGCGGTTCCATTTCACCGCCAGCTGTCCGCCATCGGTGGACAGCCCGCCGTACTTGGCGGCATTGGTCGCCAGCTCGTGCAGCGCCAGCGTCAGATAGACGGCGGCCTTGGGGCCGACAGGAACGTGTTCGCCTTGGATCGTGATCCGCGTCTCATGTTCCGAGCCATGCGGCGCCAGCAGCTTGTGCGTCAGCGCGTCCAGCGTCGTGGTCGCGCCTTCGCTTCGGCGGACATTGACGACGGGCACGATCATCTCATGCGCATCGCTCAGCGCCTTGAGCCGGGCACCCACGCTTTCGGCCAGTTCGTCGGCGGTCTCATGCGCGTTGCGCTCCATGCGCAGAATGCTGTTGATGACGGTAAAGAGGTTCTTCACCCGGTGCGTCATCTCCTGCATGACGATATCGCGTTCCTCGAGCGTCTCGCGCAGGCGCAGGTCGGATTCGATCATGTCCGCGATGTCTCGCATCTTGGCGATGTCATCGGACGTCCAGTCGCGGGGCTTGTCGTCGATGACGCAGAAAGAGCCCAGCACATGCCCGTCCGGCGATCGGATCGGCACGCCCAGGTAGGCCCGGACGTTCAGGTCCTGAACGGCGCTGTTGTCGCAGACCAGGCTGTCGGCTTCGGCGTCCGGCACGACCAGCGGCTCTTCGGACGACACGACATATTGGCAAAATGAATGGCTGAGCGGCGTGCCGCGCTGCTCCGCAGCCTCTCCGGTGATCCCGGTCTGGGCGGAAAAAAACTGCCGCTCGTCGTCCACGAAAGACACGAGGCTGACGGGAACATCCATCAGGCGTGCGGCGATGCGCGCGGCTCTCTGGTGTGCTCCGGGGGCGGGGCTGTCCATCAGCCCTGTACGTTCCAGCGCCTGCAGGCGCTCCGGATCCCGAAGCCGGTCTTGGTGGGTCACTTCCTGAACCTCTGTCCTGAACTCAGGGGTATCTTTCATCGGACAGGTCCAATCAGCAATGCATCACTTGGGGTAAGTAGTCCTGCAAAGGCAAAGGAAAGCCCCTTTCAGGCGGTTTTTTGCCCTTTGGCCCGGGCGGTTGGCACGTCTTCGGCCCGGGGGCGGGAACCTTTGAGCGGCAAGGCACGTTCCTTTGCCAGAGCGCCACGGACGGCGCATAGGGAAAAACACAAGGAGACTTACCATGCTTGGCTGGGCCCTGACGTTCCTCATCATCGCACTCATCGCGGCCGCACTCGGCTTTGGCGGCATCGCCGGCGCATCCGCCGGGATCGCGCAGATCCTCTTCTTCGTCTTCCTCATTCTCTTTGTCGTGTCGCTGGTGGCGCGTGTGGTCCGAGGATGATCCGGGCCTCGGCCCGGAGGTTTCCGGGCCGCGCACATTGCAAAGGCACTGACAGAGGACGGACGACATGAGCAAGAACACACAAGACCACCATCGCAACGGCGCCGCCGAAGCTGCAGAGGCCGGGGCCGCCTATGCCCGCGCCGCAGGTGAGCGGCTGGACGAGGCACAGGCATCGATCGACCGGGCCATCGAAGAGGGCCGGGACGAGATCGAGCGTGCCGCCCGCCAGTCCACCCAGATGGTGCGGGACAACCCAGTCCTTGCCGTCGCCGGTGCTGTCGGCGTCGGGCTCCTGCTGGGTTTGGCCATGCGCAAGAAGGGCTGACTTGCCAGTAACTTGGCCGTTGAAAAGGGCGTCGCAAATGCGGCGCCCTTTTCTTGTCGGCGGGCAGTCGGACGACCGAAATGCGGAACCTTTCGCGCCCCCGTCCGTTCTTCTTGCAACGGACGTAAACCAGGGGACACCTTCCGATGACCCGCAAGACGCAAGACCGCAAACCTTCTCGTTCCACCGAAAAAAAGGACGCCGTGCGCGACGCAGGCGCCTTGGCGTTGCGCGCCGGAGCGGGCGGCCCTGCGGGCCTGATCTCGCAGGCGCTGGGGGTGGCGCGCCGGCACCCGGCGCTGGCCCTGGCGGCCACCGCGCTGGCGGGCTACGCGGCGGGGCGCCGGGCGCAGCGGCGTGGAACACTGGTGCCGCCCCGCGACACCAAGGTGCGCGACGCCTGGGCGCCGCAAAACAGCGGCGCGCGGGGGCCTCATCCGCCTGCCCAGGATCACCGCAACCTGCTGACGCGGATGCAGCTGGAGGACCGCAATGAGCGGTCCTGAACTGCGCGATGCGCCGCGCATCCTGACCGAAGTGCTGCGCCAGGCGATCTCCTTGCTGCAAAGCGAGATGCGCCTTGCACGGGCCGAGATCGGTGAAAACCTGTCGCGGGCCGGGTCGGGGCTGGTGTTTTACGCCCTCGCGTTGGTGCTGACCATCGCGGGGCTGAACGCGCTCGCCACGGCTGGCATCGCCTGGCTGGAAACGCATGGCCTGACCTTGGTCGAGGCGGCAGGCGGGATGGGGGGCGGACTGCTGGTGCTTGCGCTGATCTGCGTGCTGATCGCCCGCAAACGCATCAATGCCCGCGTCCTGACGCCCCGGCGCAGTCTCAACAACGTCAAACGCGATCTGGAAACCTTGCAGGAGGTCCGCCGTGGCTGAGATCGAGAAACTCGAAATGCGGGCGGCGGAAGACCGTGCCCGGTTAAAAATCGCGCTTGAGGCGCTGGGCGGCAGCACCAGCAAAAGCGCCATTGCCGCGCCCCTGACCGGGGCCGCGATGGGACAGGCCGGACGGTTGGGCCGCGGCGCCGTCGGCGCGGCAGGCCGCAACCCGACAGCGGCGGCGCTGATCGGGCTTGGCATGGGTTTGTTCGCGACGGGCGCGGGGGCGCGGACCCCGGGCGCGGTCAAGGACGATGCCCCCAAGAGCCGCGCACCGATGTTGACGGCCGGGGCGCTGATCCTTGGTGCGGCCGCTCTGGCCGGCGCGCTGCTGCCCAACCTGGGCCGTGACAGTCACGGCGACGACTGACCAGCGAGACCTGAACCATGCTCACCACCGTTCTCAGCGAGCGCGCGCAACGCGTGATGTTGCTGATCCTTACCGTGATCGCGCTGACCGGCGCCCTGCAACTGGGTCAGCAACTGCTGGCGCCCATTGTCTTTGCGGTGGTGCTGGGCATCGTCGTCTCGCCCCTCGCGGAACGCCTGACCGACGTGGGCATCCCGCGGGTTGCGGTTGCGATCCTATTGCTTCTGGTCACGACCAGCCTGATCGCGCTTCTGATCCTGATGATCGAGCCGCTGCTCAACATGTTCATCGAACAATTGCCCCGGCTCAAGGCGGCGGCGACACGTTGGATCGCCTCGGTTTCTGACGTGCTGCGCGGGATCGAGACCATCAGCGAAGAGATCGAAGGCGCCAAGCCCGCCGCCGAGGCAAGTGAAAGCGCCTTGCCAACCGTGCGCGACGCTTTGTGGATGGCGCCCAACTTTGGCGCGCAGTTCTTTGTCTTTGTCGGTACGCTGTTCTTTTTCGTGCTGACCCGCAACGAACTCTATTCCGCTGTCGGCACGCTGGAGCCGAAGCTGCGCAAGGCCGACCGCGCCGTGGCCCGTTATTTCGCTGCCGTGACGCTGGTCAACGCTGGGCTGGGCACCGTGACCGCGCTGATCATGCTGGCCATCGGGGTGGATTATCCCATGCTCTGGGGCCTGGCGGCCGCGATCCTGAACTACATGCTGTACCTGGGGCCGCTGCTGATCATCTTCGGGCTGGCCATCGCCGGGTTGCTTCAATTCACCGGCGCCATGTCCCTGCTGCCGCCCGCCCTGTTCATGCTGGCCAACTTCACCGAGGCGAATTTCGTCACCCCCTGGGTGGTCGGTCAACGGCTGGCGATGAACCCGCTGGGTGTCTTCGTGGCCATCGTCTTTGGCCTCTGGCTCTGGGGGCCGGTCGGGGCCATCGTGGCGCTGCCCGTGATGCTGTGGTTCGGCGTGTTGATGAGCCCGGAGATGCTCAACAGGACCTCGGGCGCCGAGCAGCTGCAACCGGCCGAATAGGGGTCAGGCGTCCAGCGCGGCCAGCCTGTCGGTCAGTCGCTGGCGTTCCCGCGCGGTCATCAGCCCCGCCTCGCCATGCGCGCGCAGGTCCTCAAGCAGATCCGAGATGGCCTCGCGCCCGGCCTCCGGCATCGCCCCGCGCAGCCGCACCAGTGCCTCGGCGACGGCGGTCAGCACGTCGCCAAACCCCGCCGCGTCCCGCGTGATGTCGCGAAAGCCTGCCTCGACCAGGTCTCCGGCGCCCAGTTCGCTCAGGAATACCCGGTCGTATAGGGGGCCCTCGGTGTCGGAGGTGTTCAAGGCCCAGTCCCACAACAGCCGTTCCAGCCGCGCGATCACGTCGATGGCGGTCTTGGGGTCGTTGATCCCGGGGGACAGCGCCTTGGAGGCGGATTCTCTCAGTGCCTGCAGCGCATAGGCCGGGTCCTGTTCATAGGTCCGATCGGTGGCCAGCAGGAAACAGGCCGCGAATTTTTCGGCCTCGTCACAGCCGCGCAACAGGCCCAGCCGCTGGCTGCGCAGGACGATGTCGCCGGGCAGGTGATCAAGGTAGACCTCCGCCTCGTGGGTTTCCGCCAGCTTCTGCAACTCGTCCATGTCGATGCGCCGCAGAAAGCCAGAGCGAGGCGCCTCGATGTCCACACCGTCCGTGGGCCTCTCCTCCAGCTTGCAGCCCCCCAGGCGGGGCAGGCGCCGTTGCTGGTAGAGGATCTCTCGCGCGGTCTGTTCGGCGCGCAGCAAGGCGTATTCCAGGCTGCCGATCCGCGACAGTTGCCCGATCCAGCGCACCAGCGATACCACGATCGCTTCCACCACGAAAACCGTGACGGCAAAGACGATCACCGAGGCGCTGTCGGAATAGTAACCTGCCCGGTAAAGGATGATCGAGGACAGCGCAAAGACGAAGGCGCCGATGAAGGTCGCCAGCATCGTCTGGGTCGAGGTGTCTTCCATCAACAGGCGGTGAATGCGCGGCGTCGTCTGTTGAGCCAGCGTGCGGTGGGTCGAGACCATGACCCCCAGCGAAAAGGTTGCGACCGCCAGCATCCCGTTGGCCAGGATGGTCAGGATGGGCATGGTCGCGTCTTCGGAAAAGCGGTCGCGCGGGCCGTCCGGGATCAATGGTCCCAGCAGCTCTGCGGAAAGCGCGGCCAGGACCGACAGAGCGGACAGCAGCGCGACCCGAACCCAGAGAATGCGGCTGATCCGACGCAGGGTCAGCATCGTCTGGACCAGTTTCATTGTGTGTTTGCCTGCCATGCGGGTCAGCAGGCCACCATTCGGGGGGCATGGTCAAGCGCCAGCCAGCCGCGCAGCGCACGGGAAAAGGTGCAGGGATGCTCGATGAAGGGCAGATGTCCGCCGGGGACAAGCTGTGCCTGGGCCTGTGGCAGGTGGCGCAACAGCTTCAGCTGGTGAAGCGGCGGGACGACCCTGTCCTGACGTCCGATGACGGCAAGGCAGGGCTGTGCGATCTTGGCCATGTTCGCGGTGGCATCCTGCTCCAGCACCCATTTGCCGAATTGGCGGATCGCTTCGGGGTTGCGGTGCTGCAGGGCCAGGCGCATTTCGTCCGGTACCCTTGCGGCCGCCTCGCGCGGCAGGACCGTGGTCAGCGCGCGCTCGAAACTGCCGCGCGTGGCAAGGCCCAGGCGCCACATCATCGGTAGCGACCAGCGTCCGGCCAGGTCATGCGACAGGATCGCCGCGCCGATGTCGCGCGGCAGGTCGCGGTGTCCCGTGACAGGCGCCCCCACCAGCACGAGCGAGCGGACAAGGTCCGGCGCCCGGCGTGCCAGCAGCAGGCTGACCAGCCCGCCGCTGGAATGGCCGACAAGATGCACGGCCCGCCCGCCGGAAAACACCGCGATCCTCTCCAGCATGGGGTCCAGCCACTTGCCTGAGGCCAGGTCCCGCGTCACCGTTTCTGCATCCTCCTGCGGCCCATGGCCCGGCAGATCCAGGAACAACCGGTTGCCCAACCCCATGTCGTGGCATAGCGGCAACCAAGCCTCGCATGTCATGAAGAGACCGGGAAGAAAGACCAGAGGGGCGCCGCCGCGCATGGGCGCGTTGCGGGACGGAGGCTGACAATCGGGCAGGGAAATCGCGTTCATCGGGAACCTTCGGTCATCTGTCGGAGACATGCCTCCGGCTTTGTGACAACGTTGCACGCCCTTGCGCGGTTCCCGGGGCGGGCGTCCCGGGCAAATATACGGGCCCCACGGAACTTTCGGCGCAGTGAATGCGTTGAGTTTGCGAAGACGGCGGAAGGAGGTCCACGTCCTGGGGCGAACAAGCCTGCAGCGACAAGAACCCTCCGCCGGGGTGTCGCAATCAGCGGCGCCGTTGAGGCGGACAAACCGCCGAATGGAGGATGGAACGCGATGAACACGATCACGGCATCAGCACCCCAAAGGGGCCTGTCGCGTGGTTCTTCCCCCTTTTTTGGGCGGCGGCGCTTTCCCATGTCCATGCAGATGCGGCGCTAAAGCGAACACCACCCCGATCCGCAGATTTCGACCACTGACCAGGCCGAGGTGGCCTGGCTGGCAGGGCATGTCTTGCCCGGACCCCGACGAACCAAAGAACAGGAGGCTGCCAAATGCTCCGTATTCTTGCCTTTTCCCTCGCCGCCACGTTGATGGCCGGCACCGCCGAGGCGCAGGTCCGCGATGCGCTCGCCTCCGATCTGCGGAATTTCGTCGAGGCGTTCGAGCTGTCACAGGTGCCCGCAACCGAGCAGGCCCGGCTACAGGTGATCGTCGATCATCCCGAGGCCTCGCATGTGGCCAAGGTCATGGCCATCCACGAGATCCTTCAGGACAACGGCGCCTTGCGTCACGTCGATATGCATGGCGACGCGCCGACGCTGCATTCGTCTCTGCGCGACTGACGGGGGCGGACACGCCACTGAAAAACCGAAAAAAGCCGCGCACCCACCCGGGCGCGCGGCTTTTCGGTGTCACGCGATGACGTAAAAAAACGCCCCCGCCGAAATCGGGCGGGGGCGATGATTGCGGGCGTTGGGGGATGAGGGATCTGCGCCCGCAGATGACGTGCCTGTCACAAGGGAAATGCACGGCGCGGCAAATGGTTCCCGCGGGGTGCATCTTTTCTAGCCGGGCAAGGGCCTTGCCCCGGCCCCGGCTGCTGCGCCAAGCTGGGGCAGGGACAACCGGACAAGCCGGGCCGCAACCGTTGGAGGAGCAGAGATTGGGACATGTACTTGCGATCTACCAGGGCACATTGTCCGGCCGCGCGATCCCGTTCGATTGCGATCTGCATGTCGCCGCCCCGGCGCAGGAGGTCTGACCCATGATCCCGGAAACGCATCTTCGCGACGTGACCGACCGCCTGTCGGGGATCACGCCAAAGGGGCGCCGCCTGATGATTGCCGTGGCTGGTCCGCCGGGGTCGGGCAAGTCCACCCTGGCCGAAGCGCTGGTCGATCGGATCGGCCCCGAGGCGGTACTGATGCCGATGGACGGGTTTCACCTTGATGACCGCCTGCTGGAACCACGCGGGCTGTTGCCGCGCAAGGGCGCGCCCGAGACCTTTGATTTCCACGGGTTGAAGGCCGCGCTGGCACGTGCCGCGTCCGACCCTTCGGTCATCCTGCCCGTCTTCGACCGCGCGCGAGAGATCGCCATCGCCGGGGCGCAGGAAATCGGGCCGGAGACGCGCATCGTGGTGGCCGAGGGTAACTATCTCTGTTTCGCGGAGCCGCCCTGGTCCGACCTGATGCCACTCTGGGACCTGTCGGTGTTCCTGGAGGTGCCCGAGGCAGAGCTGGAGCGTCGCCTTGTGGCGCGATGGCTGGGCTTCGGGTTCGATGAGGAAACCGCGCAGCGCAAGGCGCTTGCCAATGACATCCCCAATGCCCGCCGTGTCATGGCTGAACGCGAGACCGTGGACATTGTATTGCGCCAGACGGACTCTGCCTGAAATTTGGTCGTTTCGACCATTATTCGGTCAACTGCTCATGTATTGGGCGCATTGCGTGAGCAGCGCAGGCCGACTGTGGTCAGCGACCTCCGGCACGGCCATAGTTCGGGCATGGGTGGGATGAACGGTTGACCGTGTGAGCAAACTCGTTGTCTTCAGCGATCTGGACGGAACGCTTCTGGATCATGCGAATTACTCTTTCGCCCCGGCGCAGCCCGCGTTGGACGCACTGGCTGCGCGGGGCATTCCGCTGATCCTTGCCACCTCCAAGACGGCCGCCGAGGTCGCCGTGTTGCACGAGGCCCTGTCGCTGGGCGACTGGCCCGCCATCGTCGAGAACGGGGCCGGGATCTATCGACCCGGCAGCACGGCGGGGGATGCCGCGCCCTATGCCGCCCTGCGGGCCGCTCTGGACAGCTTGCCGCCGGATCTGCGCGCTCCGTTCAGGGGTTTTGGCGACATGAGCGACGCCGAAGTGGCAGAAATCACTGGCCTTGCCCCTGAGGCCGCTGCGCTGGCGCGCCAACGGCAACACTCGGAACCCGGGCTATGGCGGGGGAGCGACGCCACGCAAGCCCGTTTTCTCGCGGCCCTCGCGGACAGGGGCATCGCGTGCCGGTCCGGTGGGCGATTTCTGACGCTGTCGCATGGGCGCACCAAGGCTGACGGGCTGCGCGAAATCGCCGCCGAACTGGGGGCCGAACGGACGCTGGCGCTGGGGGACGCGCCCAATGACACCGACATGCTGCAGGCGGCTGATCTTGGCGTCATCGTGCGCAACGACCACGGCCCCGGCATCCCGCGCCTTCCGGGCGAGGGCCAAGGCACCATCCGGCGTACCGCAGATCCCGGCCCCATAGGCTGGAACACGGCGGTTCTGGCCATACTGAACGACATAAAGGACTGATCTCATGTCTGATTTCCATCAGAACGGCAATATCGCGCAGTTTCACAACCTGCGCAGCCGCCCCCTGGAAGAGCTGATCTACGAGATCGAGACCTACGCCCAGACCCGCAAGATCACGCTAGTCCTGCCGTGCCTCTACTCCGAGCTCGAAGGGCCCGCGATGGGCAATATCCTCGATGAGTTGAGCAAGGTCACCTACCTGCACCGGATCATCATCGGGCTGGACCGCGCCACCGAACAACAATTCCGTCGCGCCCGAGACTTCTTTTCCCGCCTGCCGCAGGATCATGTTGTCCTGTGGAACGACAGTCCCCGCATGTCCGAGCTGGACGCCAAGCTGGCCGAGATGGGGCTGGCGCCGCAGGAGCAGGGCAAGGGTAAGAACATGTGGACCTGCATGGGCTACCTGATCTCCTGCGCCGATACCTCTGTCATGGCACTGCACGACTGCGATATCGTCACCTACAAGCGCGACCTGCTGGACCGGCTGGTCTATCCTGTCGTAAACCCGAATTTCCGCTACCAGCTGTCCAAGGGCTACTACCCGCGCATCGGCGACGGCAAGCTGAACGGGCGGGTCACGCGCCTGCTGGTCTCGCCGCTGTTGATCGCGCTGAAACGCACGATCGGCGACCGCGATTACATCGACTACTTGCGCGCCTTCCGTTACCCGCTGTCGGGCGAATTTGCCCTGCGCACCTCGCTCTTGCCCGACCTGCGCATTCCCTCGGACTGGGGGCTGGAAATCGGCGTGTTGTCAGAGGTCTGGCGCAACCTGGGCCGGCATTCCGTCTGCCAGGTGGAAATCGCGGATGCCTATGACCACAAGCACCAGCAGGTCAGCGAAGAGGACGCGGCCACGGGACTCAACCGCATGTCGATGGATATCTGCAAGGCGGTCTTCCGCAAGCTGGCGGCAGACGGCACCGTCTTTACGCCCAATGTCTTCCGCGCGCTAAAAGCCACCTATTACCGCGTGGCGCTGGACCTGATCGAGTTCTACGACAACGATGCCAAGATGAACGGGCTGACCATCGACCGCCACCGTGAGGAACTGACGGTCGAGCTGTTTGCCAACAACATCGTGGAGGCAGGCAAGGTGTTCCTCGAAAAACCGAACGAGACACCCTTTGTCCCGAACTGGAGCCGCGTGAACGCCGCCGACCCGGGAATCGTGGGCGAATTGCGCGCGGCCGTCGCCGCGGACAACGAGGAATTCGCACCGATGACCTTTTGAGCGGTCAGCGGTAGGTGCGTTCCTCCATCGGGGTGGCCTCGATCGCCTCCAGCAGGGCGGCCAGCAGCAGGTCCTCGGCCCGGTTCTTGACCGCCTTCGGGTTCCAGACGACATGAACGTCAATGGCGGGCAGGTCGGTATAGGGGGGCAATTGCCATAGCAATCCGTCCCGCACGTCCCGCGCCGCGACATGGACGGGCAGGGGGCCGATGCCCAGCCCGGCGATGATCATGCGCCGGACCTCTTCGAGGTTGGTCGAGACGCCGGTGATCCGCTGGCCCAGGTCGGCCTGGGCTCGCATCAGCGTGACGGGCCGCAGCACGTCCTGCAGCCGGTCGGTTTCGAAACTGACAGACCCAAGCCCGGCAAGATCGCCGATGGACAGGTCGTCACGGCCGAAAAGCGCATGTTCCGGCCCGCAGAACAGGCCGAAATACTCGCGGTAGAGGCGCCGGTATTCCAGCTTGGGGCTGTGATCCCGCACCAGGCAGATGGCGAAGGACGCGCGCTTGGCCAGCACCTCGGCGATGGCCTCGGCGCTGGACCGGACCTCTATCGACAGGCTGGCGCGGGGGTGGGATCGGTGGAACGCGGCCAGCGTCTGATCAAAAACCGGGCAGACGACATGGCTGGCCACCTCGATCTTGACATGTCCTTGCACCTCGTCGGTCAGCTCGCGCACCAGCGTCGACAGGCGCAGGACAGAGCCGTTGATTTCCACCGCCTCGCGATACAGCAGGCGGCCCGCATCGGTCAGCTGGAAATGCCCCGGGGACCGGTTCACCAGCTTGCGTCCGATCCGGTCCTCAAGCCTTTGAAGTGCCGCGGAAACTGAAGGTTGCTTGAGCCTCAGCCGCTGCGCTGCCTCGGTGATCGAATGGCTGTCCGCCAGCACCACGAACGTGCGCAAGAGGTTCCAGTCCAGTTCGCGTGCAATGCGGTCAGGTTCATAGCGGGGATCGCCTGCGGGATCGGCAGGAGTCATAGGCAGTACCTATAGTCATCATTCTGCATATCTATTTGATCTATGATTGTCCGCTTCGCATGGTTTCCGCAAGTCTCCAGACACGAGGAAACGCATGTCCGTCGAAGCCCGTGAGGCGCGCCAACCCTGGATCTTGCTGGCCCCGGCCATCAGCGCGGTCACGCTGCTGCTGCTGGTGCCGCTGATCTTCATCGTGGTCTACAGCTTCTGGCTGCGCACGGCCACCGGCGCCGACCAGGTCGGCTTTTACCTCGACAACTGGCAGGAGGCGCTGACCGACAGGTTCTACCGCGACATCCTGTTCAGCACCCTGCGCATCGCCGCCATCACCACCATCGTCTGTGCGCTGATGGGCTACCCGGCCGCCTATTTCATCGCCCGTTCGCGCGGCAACAAGGTGATCCTGTTGCTGCTTTTGATGCTGCCGTTCTGGATCAGCTACATCATCCGCACAATGAGCTGGATCAATATCCTGGGTGTCTCGGGCGCGCTGAACACCCTGCTGATGAGCGTCGGCATCATCGGCGAGCCGCTGAACATGCTCTACAACGAGACAACCGTGATCCTCGGCCTCGTGCACTTCCTGCTGCCCTTCATGGTGCTGAACGTCTTCGTCAGCCTCGACGGCATCGACACCAACCTCGAGGATGCCGCCAATTCGCTTGGCGCGACCAAGTGGCAGTCCTTCCTACAGGTCACGCTGCCGCTGTCGCTGCCCGGTCTCGCGGCGGGCGGGTTGCTGTGCTTCGTGCTGGGCGCGGGCACCTACATCACACCGCTGGTGCTGGGCGGGCCGCGGGACGCCATGTTCGCCAACCTCGTCTTCGAGGCGATCATCACGCAGCTCAACTGGCCACTGGGCTCGGCGCTCAGCCTCATGCTGCTGGTCGTGCTGGGCGCGCTGGTCATGATCTACAACCGCTATCTGGGCATGGCACAACTGATGAAGGGGCTGGGCTGATGCGCTGGGGATGGCAATTGATCCGCCTGTGGAGCCTGCTTGTCTACGGCTTCATGTTCCTGCCGGTGGCCGTGGTCGTGCTGCTGAGCTTCAACGCCAGCCAGTTCGGCAGCTTCCCGATGACCGGCTTTTCCTTTCGCTGGTTCGTGGAACTGTGGAACAACGACGCCATCATGCGCGCCTTTCGCACCTCAATCGTGCTGGGCCTGCTGACGGCGGTGATCTCGACGACGCTGGGCGTCTTGGCCAGTCTCGCGCTGGTGCGCTACAAGGTGCCGGGCGCCAACGCGATCTCGACCTTGCTGATCGCGCCGATCCTCGTGCCCGAGGTGGTGCTGGCGGTGGCGCTGCTGCTGTTCCTCAACTTCCTCGGTTTGCACAAGAGTTTCACGCTGCTGCTCTTCGGCCATGTGATCTTTACGCTGCCCTTCGTGATTCTTGTGGTGCAGGCCCGGCTGGTCTCGATCCGGCGCGACGTCGAAGAGGCGGCGATGAGCCTTGGCGCCAGCCCGGTCCAGACCTTTTTCCAGATCACCCTGCCGCTGATGCTGCCGGCGGTGCTTGCCGGGGCGCTCTTTGCCTTCACGATCAGCTTTGACGACATCACCGGCACGCTGTTCTGGAAACCCGGCGGGGTGGAAACCGTGCCGACCCAGATCTTTGCCATGCTGCGCAATTCCATCAGCCCGGAAATCAATGCCCTTGGCACAGTCATGATTGTCATGACGGTCGGCCTGCCCCTGATCGGGGCGGCGATCGCACGGCAACTCGCCCGCAAGAGCGGCACCTAGAACCGCATGCATAGTCCCATACCCGACAAGGAGATGAAGATGACACGCAAGATCGACGACACCACACGCTATGAGCGCCTGCGCGAGCGTTACATGAACGGCGACCTGGATCGCCGCAGCTTTCTGGGCTTGCTCGGCGCGGCGGGCGCGGCCTATGGCTTGGTGACCCCCTATCGCGCATTTGCGCAAAGCGTCAGCCAGGTGCGGTTCGACGGTTGGGGCGGCGTGGTGTCAGAGGCGCTGCGCGCCAATGCCTTTGATCCCTTCACCGCCAAGACCGGCATCGAGGTTGTCGACGGCACCTTCGGCGGCGGCGACGAGTACCTCAGTCGGGTGAAGGCCAGCCAGCCGGGCGAATACAACATCGCCCACCTGTCCGGCGTGTTCGACTATGCGCGCTATCACGGGCTTGGGCTGACCGCGACGCTGAACGAAAAGAATATCCCCAACCTAGAGTTCGTCATCCCCAAGCTGGTGGACGTGTTCCGCGACATCACCGATGGCTCGCTCAGCTGCGTGCCCTACGACTATGGCACCACCGGGCTGGCCTATAACCGCAAGTACATCTCGGACGAAGAGATGCAGGAAAAGGGCGCCAAGATCCTGATCGACGAGGCCCACAAGGGCAAGATCGGCGGCTGGTCCGACTGGCGCACGCGGATGTGGTATGCCTCGTTGCAAACCGGGCAGGATCCGAACGGTGTCACCGACGAAGAGGCCTGCTGGGATGCCGTGCGTGCCCACCGCGACCTGGCGCTGAAATACTGGGGCTCGGGCGCCGAACTGATGAGCCTTCTGGCCGAGGAGGAAATCCACGTCACCGAGGGCTGGTCCGGGCGTATCTACGCGCTGCAGGAACAGGGCCATGACATCGGCTACATGGACCCGCCCAACGGCTTTGGCTGGCAGGAATGCATGTTCGTCATCAAGGGGTCGCCGCTGGAGGCCTGCGAGGAACTGCTGAACTTCATGCTGGACCCGGCGACATCGATCGCCGTGGCCGAGGGGCAGAGCTATCCGCCCGCGCTGGACCCGCAGAAGGTCGACCTGGGCGAGAAGATCCCGACTTTGCCGGCCTTCGATCCCACGGGCACGCTGTCGGGCCTGACCTTTGCCGATCCGGATTACTGGAACGGTCACGAGGCCGCCTGGTCGAAAACCTTCGGTCGCGTCCAGAAGGGCTACTGACCCCAATCCAACCTGCCTGTCCCGGCCGTCGTGCCGGGGCGGGCGCCCCTCTCTCGCAGGACCTTGCCCATGAGTACCGTCACCCTGGACAATATCGTCAAGCGGTTCGGCACGTTCACTGCCGTGCATCCGACCAACCTGGAAATCCCCGAGGGCACCTTCCTGACGCTGCTCGGCCCGTCCGGTTGTGGCAAGACGACCAACCTGCGGATGATCGCCGGGCTGCTGGACCCGACCGAGGGCGAGATCCGCATCGGCGGCAAGAGCGTGAACAAAGTGCCGATCCACAAGCGCAACCTGGGCATCGTGTTCCAGAACTACGCGCTGTTTCCGCACAAGAGCGTCGCCGACAACGTGGCCTTTGGCCTGAAATACCGCAACGTGCCCAGTTCTGAGATTCCGGGCCGCGTGCAAAAGGCGCTGGACCTGGTGCAATTGCCCGACGTGGGCGACCGCTATCCCAAGGCACTGTCCGGCGGGCAGCAACAGCGCATCGCGCTGGCCCGCGCCATCGTGATCGAACCGGACGTCCTGCTGCTGGACGAACCGCTCTCGGCGCTGGATGCCAACCTGCGCGAGGACATGCGGGTCGAATTGAAGCGCATCCAGGACCAGATCGGCGTCACCACCGTCTTTGTCACGCATGACCAGTCCGAGGCGCTGGCCATGTCCGACCAGATCGTCGTCATGAGCGCGGGCCGCGTCGAACAGGTCGGCACCCCGGAAGAGGTCTACAACCGCCCGGCCAGCGAGTTCGTCGCCAATTTCCTGGGCGCCTCCAACATCATCGAGGGAACGTGCAGCGGCAAGGATGCCGAGACGGCGGCGCTGGACGTGCCCGTCTTTGGCAAGGTGCCTGTACCCGCCGACAAGGCACCGAAGGTCAGCGAAGGCGCCGCCAAGCTGGTGCTGCGGGCCGAGAAACTGCAATTGATGCCGCAAGGGGCCGACACAACCGGCATGGTCACCTCCGAGGCGGTTGTGGAAACCGTCGACTACCAGGGCCAGACCGTGCGCTATTTCATCCGCGCCGGAGACCGCCAGTTCCAGGCGATCAACATGATCGACGGCCACCCCTTTGCCGAGGGCACCACAGTGACGGCGGGGGTCCGTCCCGTGGATTGCGCCGCATTGCCGGGGTGACGGGATGAGCAAGCTTTTCTACCAGGGCCGCGGACGCAAGCCGGTGCTGGACCAGGCGCGCGGCGTCTACATGTGGGACAAGAACGGGCGCCGCTATCTTGATGGATCGTCCGGCGCGATGGTTTGCAACATCGGCCATTCCAACGAGCATGTCCTGGCCGCGATGCAGCGCCAGATGGAGAAATCGACCTTCGGCTATCGTCTGCATTTCGAAACCGAGGCCTCGGAGAACATGGCCGAGAAACTGGCCGAGAAGATGCCCGAGGGGCTGGACCGCGTGTTCTTTGTCTCCGGCGGGTCCGAGGCGGTGGAAAGCGCCATGAAACTGGCGAGGCAATACGCGCTGGCCGTGGGGCAGGGGGAGCGGTGGAAGATCATTTCACGCACGCCCTCTTATCACGGTTGCACTTTGGGGGCGCTGGCGACCACCGGTTACACGACGTTGACCGCACCGTTTGAACCCATGATGCGGGTCATGCCCAAGGTGCCCGCGCCGCGCGCCTATCTCGACGGGCTGGACCCCGACGCTGCGGCGACGGGGCGGCACTATGCCGACATGCTGGCCCGGCGGATCGAGGAGGAAGGCCCGGAGAACGTGCTTGCCTTTATCGTCGAGCCGATCGGCGGCGCCTCGACCGGGGCGCTGGTCTCTCCCGCCGGCTATCTCGAACGGGTGCGCGAGATCTGCGACCAGTACGGCATCCTGCTGATCCTCGACGAGGTAATGACCGGGGCTGGGCGCACCGGCGCTTTCCTGGGCGTCGACCATTGGGGCGTGCGGCCCGACATCGTGGTCATGTCCAAGGGCATCGGCTCCGGCTATGCGCCGCTGGGTGCGATGGTGGCCGACAGGCGGCTGGTGGAGCCCGTGCTGGACGCGGGCGGCTTTGCGCATGGGTTCACCTACGCGGGCAACCCGCTGGCCTGCGCGGCGGGCCTTGCCGTGCTGGAAGAGATCGACCGGCAAGACCTCTGCACCAATGCCGCCGCGATGGGGGAAAAGCTGCTGGCGCGACTGAACGGCCTGATGCAGCGGCACGAGATCATCGGGGATGTGCGCGGCAAGGGCCTGTTGACCGCCTTCGAGTTCATGTCGGACCGGAGCACAAAGGCGCCCCTGCCGAAACAGCTAAACGCGCATCAGCGGTTCGTGGACATCGCCTATGAGCGTGGGCTGATCGTCTATTCGCGCCGCACCCGTGACGGGGTGGAGGGGGACCATATCCTTGTCTGCCCGCCATTGATCCTGAACGAGGGGCATATCGATGAGATCATCGAGGGGCTGGACGAGTCCCTTGTCCAGTTCGCGCAGGAAATCGCGCCCGTGATGCAGGCCGGATGACATGAGCAAGATCCTCATCACCTGCGCCGTGACAGGTTCGATCCACACGCCGTCGATGTCGCCGCACCTGCCGGTGACGGCGGATCAGATCACGGAACACGCGGTTGGCGCGGCAGAGGCCGGGGCCTCGATCCTGCACCTGCACGCCCGCGACCCCGAGACCGGGCAGCCCTCTGCCGACCCGGCGCATTTCATGGGGTTCCTGCCGCGGATCAAGCAGGCGACGGGCGCTGTCCTGAACATTTCCACCGGCGGCAGTGCGGTGATGACGCTGGACCAGCGGCTGGCCGCGCCCAAGCTGGCCGAACCGGAGATGTGCAGCCTCAACATGGGGTCGATGAACTTTGCGCTTTATCCTGCTGCGGCGCGCATCGAGGACTGGAAACACGACTGGGAACAGCCGTTCCTGGAAAACTCCGATGACCTGGTGTTCAAGAACACGCCGCGCGACATCGCGGGCATCCTTCAGACGATGGGCAAGGAACGCGGCGCGCGGTTCGAGTTCGAGTGTTACGACCTGAGCCACCTCTACATGCTGCGTCATTTCGTGGACCGGGGCATGGTCGAACCGCCGTTCTTCATCCAGTTCGTCTTTGGTGTGCTGGGGGGCATGGGGCCGGACCCGGAGAACCTGACCCACATGAAGACCATCGCCGACAAGCTGTTCGGCAAGGACTACATGTTCTCCGTTCTGGCCGCCGGACGGCACCAGATCCCGCTGACCAGCATGGCCGCCGCGATGGGCGGGCATGTGCGCGTCGGGCTGGAAGACAGCCTGATGATCGCGCGCGGGCAGCTGGCGCGGACCAATGCCGAACAGGTGGTCAAGATCCGGCGCATCGTCGAGGACATGGGCCGCGAGGTCGCCTCGCCAGAGGATGCCCGCCGGATGCTGGGCCTGAAGGGCGCGGACAGGACGGCGATCTGATGGCGGTGACGATCAGGACGGCGGGGCGCTCCGACGTGGGGCGGCTCGACAGCGCACTTGCCGCCCTGGCGCGGGACCTGGGCGACACCTACAACGCCTCTCCCGAGGCGCTGGAGCGTGCAGGCTGGGGCGATGTTCCCGCCTTTCGCGCCCAACTGGCCGAGGAAGATGGGGTGCTGGCCGGGCTGGCGCTGTATTCGCCGGGCCTGTCGACGGTGCGCGGCGGTGCGGGGCTTTATGTCTCGGACCTCTGGGTGTCGCCCACGCAGCGTTCCGGCGGGCTGGGGCGGCGCCTGCTGGGGGCCGCCTTTGCCGATGCGGCGCGGGCTTGGGGGGCTTGCTTCCTGCGCCTGCAGGTCTATGACCGGACGCCTGCGGCACGCCGTTTCTATGACCGGCTGGGGTTTGTCCCCGCCAAGGGTCACACCGATCTGTTCTTGGATGAGGCCGGATGCGCGGCCCTGGAAGGAGAGCGATGAAAGCCGTCTTTGACGACCGCCAATGGCGCCATGATCCCAAGCATTTCATGGCCAACGGGGCGATCATGCCCAACCCCGAGCAACCACGCCGGATCGAGGTGCTGAAGGCCGCCGCCGAAGAGGCGGGCTGTGCATTTCAACCGCCGCAGGACGCGGGCCTTGGCCCCATCGCGGCGGTGCACACGCCCGAATACCTGACCTTTCTCGAAAACATCTACACCCGCTGGCGCCGGATCGAGGGCGCGGGCGAAGAGGTGATCCCCAACATCCACCCTGCCAGCCGCACCGACGGATATCCGAAATCCGCCGTGGGGCAGGCCGGCTATCACCAGGCCGACACCGCCTGTCCCATCGCCGAAGGCACCTGGGAGGCGGCCTATTGGTCCGCGCAGAGCGCGATCACCGGGGCCGACCTGATCGCCGGTGACGAACGCGGCGTCTATGCCCTTTCGCGTCCGCCGGGGCACCATGCCTTTGCCGATCTGGCCGGGGGATTCTGTTTCCTCAACAACTCTGGCATTGCCGCCGAACGCCTGCGCGCCAAGGGGTTTCGTCCCGCGATCCTCGACGTGGACGTGCACCACGGCAACGGCACGCAGGGCATGTTCTATGACCGTGACGACGTATTGACCGTCTCGATCCACGCCGACCCGGCAAGGTTCTACCCGTTCTTCTGGGGTCATGCGCAGGAACGCGGTGCGGGCCGGGGGATGGGCTGCAACCTGAACCTGCCGCTGGCGCGGGGCACGGGGGATGCGGATTTCCTCAAGACGCTGGACACGGCATTGCAGCGCGTACGCAGCTTTGGCACCGATGCGCTGGTGATTGCACTTGGTCTCGATGCCTCGATCGACGATCCCTTCCAGGGGCTGGCCGTCACGCAGGACGGCTTTGCCCGCATAGGCGCGGCCATCGCTGCCACCGGCCTGCCGGTTCTTTTCGTGCAGGAGGGCGGATACCTCTCGGACACACTGGGCGCGAATCTGACCAAAACCCTGACCGGGTTTCAGGAGGGCGCGTGACACCCTCGGACGTCATCGTGATCGGCGGCGGTATCGCCGGTGTCAGCGCGGGCGCGGAACTGGCCGCCGAGATGTCGGTGACCGTGCTCGAAGGGGAGCGCCAGATCGGCTATCACTCCACGGGCCGGTCCGCCGCGATCTTTATCCGAAACTACGGCAACGCGACCCTGCGCGCGCTGAACGCGGTGTCCGCCGGGTTGATGGAACGGCCCGAGGGTGTCTCGGACAACAGCCTGCTGTCGCCACGCGGCGAGATGATGCTGGCCACCGAGGAAGAACTGGCCACGCTGGAGGAGTATTGCGCCGAGGCGCAGGGGCTGGAACGGCTGAGCGCCGCGCAGGCCGCGGAACTGGTGCCGATCCTGCGGCCCGAGCTGATCGCGGCGGCGGTGATCGAATGGGACGCACAGGACATCGACGTCGACCGGATGCTGAACGGCTATGCACGGTTGCTGCGCCGTCGCGGTGGCCGGATCGAGACAGGCGCGCAGGTGACGGAGATCCGGCGCGACGGTGGCCAATGGGTCGTCACCGCCGGCACGCAGGAATACCGCGCGCCGCTGATCGTCAATGCCGCCGGGGCCTGGGCGGCGCAGGTGGCGACGCTTGCTGGCGTCCGGCCCATCCCGATGCATCCCTTGCGGCGCTCGGCGGCGATCCTGCCCGCGCCGGAGGATCACGACGTCAGCCGCTGGCCGCTGTTCGTATCGGCCTCGGAGCAGTGGTACGCCAAGCCCGAGGCGGGCAAGCTGATGGTCAGCCCCGCCGACGAGGATCCGGTGGAACCGCATGACGCCTGGGCCGACGACATGGTGCTGGCAGAGGGGCTGCACCGGTTCGAACAGGCGGTCACGATGCCCGTCACCCGCGTCGAACATACCTGGGCAGGTCTGCGCAGCTTTACACCTGACCGGACGCCGGTTGTCGGCCACGATCCCGATGAACCGGGGTTCTTCTGGCTGGCGGGGCAGGGGGGCTATGGAGTACAGACGGCGCCCGTGTTGGCCCGCGTCACCGCCCGGCTTGTGACCGACATGGCCCCACCCGTTTCCGAAACCGTGATCGGGGCGTTGTCCCCGGCGCGGTTCCAATCCTGACCCAAGAGGCAAGACATGACAGAGATCACCCGAAGCCATACCGGCCAGCGCATGAGCCAGATCGTGACGCATGGCGAAACGATCTACCTGGCGGGCCAGGTCGGCACCGCGGGCGCCAGCGTCACGCAGCAGACCCTGGACTGCCTGGAAAAGATCGACGCGCTTCTGGCGGAGGCCGGGTCGGACAAGACCCGCATCCTGCAATGCGTGATCTGGCTGGCGGACATGGGCGATTTCGCCGAGATGAACGCCGTCTGGGACGCCTGGGTGCCCGAGGGCCACGCCCCCGCCCGCGCCTGCGGCGAGGCCAAGCTGGCGACGCCGGACTACAAGGTCGAATTCATCGTCATTGCGGCGAAGGCCTAGGCCGGCACCGTCTCTGCCCCCGACAGCAAGGCCTTGCTGCGGGTGACGACATGTTCGACGAACAGCCGGACCTTCGGGTCCTGCAGTTTCTTGTGCGGATAGAGACAGCCAAAGATCATTGGCAGGGGCGGCGTGTCGGGCAGGATCTCGATCAGCCGCCCCTCTGCCAGGTGATGGGCTACGTCAAAGCGGGGCTTGTTGACGATCCCGCGTCCGGCCAGTGCCCAATCGGTCAGAACATCGCCATCGTCGGCATCGAACTGGCCGCGCACCTCCAGTTTCAGGGGGCCGCCGGCGGTGTTCAGGGTCCAGAAATACTCGGGCGAACGCGGATAGCGCAGCAACAGGCAGTTGTGGTTCTGGTTCAACAGGTCCTCGGGCTGCACGGGCGTGCCCGCCGCGCGCAGGTAGTCCGGCGAGGCACAGAGGACCCGGGCGCAATCGGCGATCTTGCGCAGCTTCATGTTGCTGTCCTGTGGCGCGCCGATAAAGAATGCCACGTCCTGCCCGTCCGCCAGGATGTCGACCCGCCGGTCCGAGAGGCGCATTCGCACCTCTGTCTCGGGATAGGTGTCGGTGAACTCGGGCACCAGCGGCGCCACGATCCGGCGACCGACGCCCAGGGGGGCCGTTACCCGCAGCGCACCGCGCGGGGTGTCCGAGAAACTGGCCACCCGCGCCTCGGCGCTTTCCAGCGCCTGCAACACCCTGCGCGCCTCCTCGTAAAAGACGCGGCCCACCTCTGTCGGGGTGATCGAACGGGTCGTGCGGTTGAACAGCCGCACGCCCAGCCGGCGCTCCAACTCCTTGATCCGCTTGCTGGCCACAGCCGGCGTCAGGCGCAGGTCACGCCCGCCAGAGGTGATGCTGCCCAGTTCCGTGACGCGGACAAAGACTTGCAGGCTTTCGATATAGGACATGGTGTTACCCCCGGGTAAGACCCGTGACAGCCTTGCAGGGTTGTCGCCGATTATCAACGCAGTGTTGAAAGTATTTGCCGCTGGCAGGTGTTTTTTGACCCTAATCCCGCCTGTAACCTCCCGGCAACCCCGCAATCCAGCGAGTCTTCAGGGAGGAAGTCATGCCGCACCGATCCGAGATCCGTTTCATTCTGAACGGCCGCGATGTCTCTGTCAGCGACGTGGGCGCCGACCGCACGTTGTTGGATTACCTGCGGCTGGATCGCCGTCTGACCGGCACCAAGGAAGGCTGCGCCGAAGGCGATTGCGGTGCCTGCACGGTGCTGGTGGGGCGTCTGACCGCGGACGGGTTGCGCTATGACCCGGTCAATGCCTGCATTCGCTTCCTGGCCTCGCTGGATGGGTGCCACGTCGTGACAGTCGAACACCTTCGCGGCGCGGACGGCGGATTGCACCCGGTGCAACAGGCGATGGTCGACCATCACGGCAGCCAGTGCGGGTTTTGCACGCCGGGCTTTGTCATGTCGCTCTATGCGCTCTGGATGGAAGTGCCCGAACCGACGGAGGCCCAGGTGGAAACGGCCCTTCAGGGCAACCTCTGCCGGTGCACCGGCTATGCGCCGATCATCCGCGCCGCCGTCGCGATCAGCCGCTACGGCTCCCCGGCTGCCGACCCGATCGCCCGCGAGCGTGAAGAGATCACGGCGCGACTGACCGTCCTGCGCAATGGCCAAAGGGTCGAGACCGGCCCCGAGGGCAATCGTGCGATCCTGCCTTCCGACGTGGACGATCTGGCTGCCTGCCTGCTGGAATATCCCGGCGCGACCATCGTCGCCGGGGCCACGGACGTCGGTCTTTGGGTGACGAAATTCCTGCGGCCCATCGGTCCGGCGATCTTTACCGGCCACCTCGACGGGCTCAAGACGGTCGAGACCCGCGACGGCGCGCTCTGGATCGGGGCCGGGGCCAGCTATTCCGAGTGCCAGGAGATGCTGACAGGGGCCTATCCGCACCTGGCCGGCTACTGGGACAGGATCGCCGGCTGGCAAGTGCGCAACATGGGGACCGTGGGCGGTAATATCGCCAATGGCTCGCCCATCGGGGACACGCCTCCGGTGCTGATCGCGCTGGGGGCAGAGATCACCCTGCGCAAGGGCGACGCCCGTCGTGTTTTGCCGCTGCAGGAGTTCTTTATCGACTACGGCAAGCAGGATCGGCAGGCGGGCGAATTCGTCGAGGTTATCCGCGTTCCGCTGCCGCAGCCCGGCGAGCGCCACGCCGCCTACAAGATCTCCAAGCGTCGGGACGAGGATATTTCATCGGTCGCGGCGGGCATCCGCGTGACGGTCACGGAGGGCCGGATCACGGATTGCCGGATCGCCTTTGGCGGTATGGCCGCCACGCCGAAACGGGCCGCCCATGCCGAAAGCGCGCTGCTGGGACAGGCCTGGTCCGAAGAGGTCTTTGCCAAGGCCGCCGTTGCGCTGGTGCAGGATTTCACGCCGCTGAGCGATTGGCGCGCCTCGTCCGATTACCGCAGCCTGACCGCGGGCAACCTGCTGCGCCGGTTCTTCCTGGAAAACGACGCGGCGACGGACGCGCCCGTGCAACTGGCAACGGCCTGAGGAGGGTATCCAGATGAAAGACAACGTGACCATCACCGGCGCCGTTCACCAGGACCGCATCCATGACAGCGCTGCCAAGCATGTTACCGGGCGCGCCGACTACACCGACGACATCGCCCTGCCCGAAGGCACCCTGCACGCCTACCTGGGTGTCTCAGATGTGGCCCACGCGCGGCTGAAGGCGATCGACCTGACCGCCGTTCGGTCCGCCCCCGGCGTCGTCGGCGTGCTGACCGCCGAGGACATCCCCGGCGTCAACGACATCAGCCCCACGGGCCAACATGACGAGCCGGTCTTTCCCACGGAAAAGATCGAGTTCCACGGCCAGCCCTTGTTTGCGGTCATCGCGGAAACCCGCGACGCGGCCCGCCGCGCCGCCGCACTGGCCGAGGTGGATTGCGAGGTGCTGCCCCACGCGCTGGACCCGCAGGCGGCCATCGACGCGGGATACCCGCACGTCACCGCGCCGCTGAAACTGGAACGCGGCGACGTGGAGACCGGGCGCGACGCGGCACCCAACCGCATCAAGGGCCGGATGCAGGTCGGTGGCCAGGACCACATGTACCTTGAAGGTCATATCGCCTGCGCCATTCCGGGCGAGGACGACGACGTGCAGGTCTGCAGCTCGACCCAGCATCCGTCGGAGGCTCAGCACATGGTGGCCCATGTGCTTGGCGTGCCGTCCAATGCCGTCACGGTGAACGTGCGGCGCATGGGCGGCGGGTTCGGCGGCAAGGAAAGCCAGATGAACCTGTTCTGTGCCGTCGCCGCCGTGGCCGCGAAGAAATGGAACCGCGCGGTCAAGATCCGCCCCGACCGCGATCAGGACATGACGGCGACGGGCAAGCGACATGATTTCGTGATCGACTATGACGTGAGCTTTGACGGCGCCGGCAGGATCGAGGCGGTCGAGAGCTGCTTTGCCGCGCGCTGCGGCTATTCCTCGGACCTGTCGGGGCCGGTCACGGACCGCGCGCTGTTCCACGCGGACAACGCCTATTTCTACCCCAACGTGCGCCTGACCTCGCGCCCGATGAAGACGAACACGGTGTCGAACACCGCATTCCGCGGCTTTGGCGGCCCGCAGGGTGTCATCGCTGCCGAGCGCATCATCGAGGAAATCGCCTATGCCACCGGGCAGGACCCGCTGGATGTGCGCAAGGCGAATTTCTACGGGCCAAAGGGCCGTGACGTGACGCCCTATTACCAGGAGGTCGAGGACAACATCCTCGACCGTCTGGTTGGGGAACTGGAGGACAGCGCCGAGTACCGCCGCCGCCGTGCCGAGATCATCGAGTACAACCGGACCTCGCCGGTGCTGAAAAAGGGCATCGCGCTGACGCCGGTGAAATTCGGCAT
>NZ_JARAMO010000015.1:0-11759 GCF_028807275.1 Mameliella sp. AT18 | reverse complement strand
ACTACTACAACTACTGATCCCTTCCTCCCCTTGGCGTCGGTCTCCTCCTCCCGGACCGGCGCCCCTCCCTAGGACCGATCCCCTCGCGGATCGGTCCTTTTCGTTTACGGGGACAACGGGCGTCCGGACCAAGCCGGCAAGGCGGTCAGGAATGCCTGACTTATGGCCCGGGCGGGCAAGGTTTATCTTGGGTCCACAGGTTAACGAATATCCGATCACCGGCTCTTGCCAGAAGAATATAGACCCCAAAGGACCTATCCCATGAAGACCTTCCTCATCTCCGCTGCCGTCGCCGCCGCAACGCTCGCCGCCTCTGCCGCTTCGGCCGGGCAGGCCTGGGTCGGCCAGAACCACCTGAACTACCGCACCGGACCGGGCCAGAACTACCCGGTCGTGGGCACCTTCAGCCCCTGCACCGCGCTTGACACCTATGACACGCAATACGGCTGGGTGCAGATCCAGTACCAGGGCCAGTACTACTGGGTGCATGGCGACTACATCCTGAACTACGCCTGCACCTATACCCCGCCGAAAAACACCTATACCGCGCCGAAGAATACCTACACGCCGCCCAAGAAGAAGGGCTACTCGGGTGGCTATTCCGGCGGTTACTCGGGCGGCGGCAACTACTGACCGCGGCCCATCCCGGCGCCGGTTGTCCTCCCTGGCCGGCCCGGCCTTCTGGCGGACTGATCCCCCACGGATCAGTCCGCTTTCTTGTTTCTCCAGCGCACCACCTGGCGCATCATCCCGTGCAGCATCTGCACCTCGGCCCGGGTCAGCGGCAGGCGTGACCACATGTTGCGCAGGTTGACCTTCATGCTCTCGGCCTTGTGGGCCGGAAAGAAGAACCCCGCCTCTTCCATCCGGTCCTCGTAGTGGCGCGCCAGGTGATCGACTTCGTGCTGCAGGGCCAGTTCCGTTCCGGCCAGGGACTCTGCGACTTCGGGCATCTCCGCGCTCGCCCGGCGCCATTCGTAGGCACAGAGCAGGACGCATTGCGCAAGGTTCAGCGAGGCAAACTCGGGGTTCACCGGCACCGAGATGATGCCGTTGCAGGGAGCGATGTCCTCGTTTTCCAGCCCCGCGCGTTCCGGGCCAAAAATCACCGCCACTTTCTCGCCGCCCGCGATTCGGCGCGCGCATTCGGCCATCGCCGCCTCGGGGGTCCAGATCGTCTTGGTCAGGTCACGGGGCCGGGCCGTGGTGGCCAGCACGAAGGAACAATCCCCGATCGCCCCCGGCACATCCTCTGACAGCTGCGCCTCGTCCAGCAGGCGCCCGGCGCCGCTCGACATGGCCACCGCCTTGGAATTGGGCCAGCCGTCGCGCGGATCGACGATCCGCATCCGGTCCAGGCCGAAATTCCACATTGCCCGCGCCGCCGCGCCGATGTTCTCGCCCATCTGGGGCCGCACCAGCACGAATGCCGGTTGGGGGGTGCCTGTCGCCATGTCGCTCTCTCCGTCGGATCGGCGGAGGGGTAATGCCCCTCCGCGCCGGGGGCAAGCCTTGGCGAGAGGTGAAAAACCCGGGTGCAATGGCTGCAAAGCCGCGTTATGAGGACCTTCGGTTCAGGAGAGCACCATGACGACCCAAGATCCCGATGCCCCGCAGATCTACCTGGTCACGCCGCCAGAGTTCGACCTGGGCACATTTCCCGACCGGCTGGCCCGCGTGCTGGGCGAGGTCGAGACCGCCTGCCTGCGCCTGAGCCTGGCCACCCGCGACGAGGACCGGTTGATGCGCGCCGCGGATGCCGTGCGCGAGGTCGCGCACCGGGTCGACGTGGCTTTGGTGATCGACACCCATGTCATGCTGGCCGACCGGCTTGGCCTCGACGGCGTCCACCTTGTCGACGGGGCCCGGTCGGTGCGCACGGCGCGCAAGACCCTCGGCCCGGATGCCATCGTCGGCGCCTGGTGCCACCAGTCGCGCCATGACGGCATGACCGCCGCCGAACACGGCGCCGATTACGTCGCCTTCGGCCCGGTCTCGGGCGCATTGGGCGATGGCGAAGTGGCCGAGCACGAGCTCTTCGCATGGTGGACCGAGATGATCGAGGTCCCCGTCGTTGCCGAAGGCGGCTTGACGCCCGAACTTGTCCGCAGTCTTGCCCCGGTCACGGATTTCTTTGCCATCGGCGAAGAAATCTGGCGCGAGGAAGATCCGCTGGCCGCCCTGCAGTCCCTGCGCGACGCCATGCGCGGCTGACACGTCCCGATTGACGCCCTCAGGATCTGTGTCCAGGAGAGCCCGGGAGCCCTGACCGCCATCCGCAGAACGACGGCCCAGATCGAGGGGTGGCGGGCGGGCGATGGTCCCTGAAAGGGACCGAGTCCCGAACGTCCCCCGAGACCGTGTTACTCTCTGCCAAGCAACTCCGGCGCTACAGGCCCCAGTTCCGCCGTGTGCCCCTCGCGGACCCGGATCTCCAGCGCATGCGCGAGGCTCTTGCGGTTGGCGAAATCGTCCACTCGGACCGGGGGATGGTAGTTCAGCACCACGCGGCCCTGTCGCGGTGCCGCTAGAATGCGGAGCAGCGAGGCCCCGAAATCCATGTCGCCCCACCAGCCATAGAACCGGGGATGCGCCCCCTGCGGCGGATGATAGACCACGCTCACCGGCTGCACCTGCAAGCGATGATGCAGGCGTTCCGAAAAGAAGGCCGCGAACAGCGTCGTCTTGAAGGGCAGCACCCGCAGCCCGTCGGTCGAAGTGCCCTCTGGAAAGAACAGCAGCCGGTGCCCGTTCAGCAACCGGTCCTCGAATGCCTGCGTCTGCGCCTGCGCTTCTCGGCGGTCGCGATTGATGAACAGCGTGCCCGTCGCCCGCGCCAGCCAGCCGATCCCGGGCCATGCCGCCACCTCGGCCTTTGAGACGAAATAGATCGTCTTGCGGCTGTTCAGCACGAAAATATCAAGCCAGGACGTGTGGTTGGCCACGATGGCGCCCGGCCCCTTCATGCGCTGCCCGCGCATCTCGACCGGTAATCCCATGATCAGCAGGACAGTGCGACAGACAAAACGGGTGATATGCGGCGTCACGGGACGCCCGGTCCCGCACAGCGGCCTTTCGACCAGCCGCACCAGCAAGAGCAGTGCCAGGCACCCGAAGATCACCAGCGCCATGAGCGGTGCGCGCCAGGCGATGCGCAGCCAGCCACGGGCGTCGATCAGGGGCCAGTCCGGCTCCTCGGCGCCGTTCCAGGTCTGGCTCATGGCCGCCTCACGTGGCGCGTTCCTGGGTGTAGAGCGCGCGCTGGCGATCTGTCATCCGCGCGGTGTCCATCACCAGGCAGACATCCACGGTGTTGAAGGATTGATCGACAAAGGCGCCCTCGCCCACGCATCCTCCCAGCCGCAGGTAGGCCTTGATCAGCGCCGGCACCTGCAACATGGCGCGGCGGCGATCGATCTGGTCCTCTGCCAGCAGGTTCATCGACTGGAACGCACGCGCCCTCGGGCGCAGCTCGGGCGGCGCCAGGTGACGGTGATGCAAGAGAGAGAGCGGCTCGGCCAGATTGTCCACGTCCGTCCCGTGGAAACTGGCAACACCAAAGAGAACCTCGATCCCGTGGTCGAGGACGTAACCCGCCAATCCCTGCCAGAGGTGGAACATAGCGGCCCCACCCCGGTAATCGCGATGCAGGCAAGAGCGGCCCAACTCCAGCAGGCGGCGGCCGCTGGTCCTGAGGGCGGTCAGATCGTATTCGTCCTCGGAATAGAATTGTCCGGCCACGGCGGCCTGATCATCACGCAACAGGCGATAGACACCAACCACGGCACCGCCCTTGCTGTCATCGCAGACAAGGAGATGATCGAAGAAGGGATCGAACCGGTCGCGTTCCAGCCGCGCCTCGTGGTCGACCAGCGCTCCGTCGCCGCCCAGTTCCGTCACGAAGACATCGTAGCGCAGGCGCTGTGCCGCGGCGATATCCTCGGCATCTTTCGCCAGCCGGACCGAGAAGGCCTCTGTCACTGTCATCTCTCCCAAGCGCTGCGGTCGGACCTGCCGGTCGGTCATAGGCAAGCGGGCCAGCAAGTGCAACGCTTGCGGTCACGACCTAACCTTGGTTAACCATTCATCAACCTGTGGGCGACTAGGTTAACCATCATGAACGGGGAGCAGCGAGACCCGGGCACTGTCCAGCACGACCTTGCCCTGTTCCCGAAAGTTGACGGTGATCCGGCCCCCGATGTTGGATTGCACCTGCCCTGTGCCCCAGTCGGGCTGTTCGGGATGCCTCACCAGCATTCCCGGTTCGAGTAACGAGTTGAGTTCTTTCATTCCTGTATCCTCCAGATCGGAGATTGCCATGTCCCAGTCCCACGCCCACCTCGCAGCCCTGGTCGGTTCGCGGCTGTGCCACGATCTTATCAGTCCCATCGGCGCCATCCAGAACGGGCTGGAGCTGATCGCCCTTGCGGGGCCAACCGACCTGAGCCCGGAAATGGCGCTGATCCAGGACAGTTGCGAAAGCGCGGCGGCGCGCATCCGCTTCTTTCGTGTCGCCTTTGGCCAGGCCGGTGAACAACAGATGATGGGCCGGCGAGAGATCGCGTCCACCCTGACGGCCCTGGGCAAGGGCGGCAAGCTGCAGGTGGACTGGACCCCGCAGGAGGACCTGCCCCGGATCCAGGTGCAACTGGCCTTCCTCGCCTATCTCTGCTGCGAAAGCGCGCTGCCGCATGGGGGTACGCTGCGTGTCGATCGCGACGCGGCGGGCTGGACCTTGCAGGCCACCGGACCGCGCATCGCCGCGGACCCCCGGCACTGGGATCACCTGAATGGCAATGCGCCTTCCGACTGGCCGGGCGCCGACCGTGTGCATTTCGTGCTCTTGCCGATCCAGGCAGAGGCGGCGGGGCAGAAGATCTATGCCACCCCGGCCGACGATTCCATCACGATCAAGATCGCCTGACCAGTTGCGCAGGTGCGGGCCTCAGGCCCGCACCGTCCCATCCCCGGTCACCAGGTACTTGAAGCTGGTCAGCTGCTCGGCCCCCACCGGGCCGCGCGCGTGCATCTTGCCGGTGGCAATGCCGATCTCCGCGCCCATGCCGAACTCTCCGCCATCGGCGAACTGGGTCGAGGCATTGCGCATCAGGATCGCCGAATCGAGCCGTTCAAAGAAACGCGCTGCTGCCGCGTCATCCTCGGTCAGGATAGCGTCGGTGTGGTTCGATCCGTACTTGCGGATATGGGCGATGGCCTCGTCGATGTCCTCGACGACCCGCGCGGCGATGATGCTGTCGAGGTATTCCTGGCCCCAGTCCTCGGCCCCGGCCGGAACGGTGCCCGGGATGGTCTGCAGGTTTGCATCGGCTCGCACTTCCACCCCAGCCTCCAGCAGGGCGCGGATCACGCCCTGGCCAATGGTCTCGGCCACGTCGCGGTGGATCAGCAGGCATTCGGCGGCACCACAGATACCGGTGCGTCGGGTCTTGGCATTGCGCACGACCGACAGCGCCTTGACCGGATCGGCCTCCTTGTCGATGTAAATGTGCACGATCCCCTCGAGGTGGGCAAAGACCGGGACCCGCGCCTCGCGCTGCACCAGCCCGACCAGCCCCTTGCCGCCGCGCGGCACGATCACGTCGATGTAATCGGTCATCTTCAACATCTCGCTGACAGCCGCACGGTCACGCGTCGGCACCAGCTGGATTGCGGCGTCCGGCAGACCGGCGGCGCGCAGCCCCTCGACCAGGCAGGCATGGATCGCGCCCGAGGAATGAAAGCTCTCGGACCCGCCGCGCAGGATCACCGCGTTGCCCGCCTTGAGGCAGAGCGCGCCGGCATCCGCCGTCACGTTGGGCCGCGATTCATAGATTACGCCGACGACGCCAAGCGGCGTGCGCACCCGCTGGATATGAAGGCCGGTAGGGCGGTCCCATTCCTCGATGACCTTGCCCACGGGATCGTCCTGCGCCGCGACGGACCGCAGGCTGTCACAGATCCCCTGGATGCGCGCCTCATCCAGCATCAGCCGGTCCATCATGGCCTTGCTGAGACCTTTCTCGGCACCGAAATCGAGATCGCGGGCGTTGGCCTCGATCACCTGCGCACGCGCCTCCCACAGCTTGTCCGCCGCGATCTCCAACGCCTTGCGCTTGGCCTCGGCTGGGGCAAAGGCCAGCTCCGCAGCGGCGGCACGCGCCTTTTCACCGATGTCCTGCATCAGGGCGGGAATGTTCTCGAGATCTTTCATGGGAAGAACCCTCTGGCCAGAAGTGTCTGCGTCTTTAGTAGTGAGATCGGCGGCACGGGTCAAAGAAACCCGTCACACCGCCATGTCATCGCGGTGGATCAGCACGGCGCGGCCTGGATAGCCCAGGATGCCCTCAATGTCGCGGCTGTGGTGACCGGCGATGGCCCGTGCCTCGGAGGCGGTGTAGCGTGTCAGCCCCTGCCCCAGGGTCAGGCCGTTCAGCGTCCGGATTGTCACCGGCTCGCCGCGTCCGAAATCGCCTTCGACCGCGCGCAACCCGGCGGGCAACAGCGACTTGCCAGAGGCCAGCGCCTGCGCCGCGCCCTCGTCGACGCGCAGCGTGCCCTGCGGTTTCATCGCCGCGATCCAGCGTTTGCGCGCCGCGTGCGGGTCGAGATGCGGGGTGAACAGGGTCGAGGGCGCGCCATCGGTCAGGCGTTGCAGCGGATGCAGTTCGGCGCCATGCATGATGATCATGGCACAGCCCGAGGCGGTCGCCGTCTTGGCCGCCATCACCTTGGTCTTCATGCCACCCTTGGACAGGCCAGAGCCGGCGTCACCCGCCATCGCCTCGATCTCGGGCGTGATTTCCGACACGGTTTCAAGCCGTTGTGCGTCCGGATCGCTGTTCGGATTGCCGGTATAAAGCCCGTCCACATCCGACAGCAGCACCAGCAGGTCGGCACCCACGGTCACGGCTACCTGTGCCGCCAGCCGGTCATTGTCGCCATAGCGGATCTCATCCGTGGCCACCGTGTCGTTTTCATTCACGATGGGCACGGCGCCGAACCCCAACAGGGTTTCCAGGGTCGCCCGCGAGTTCAAGTAGCGGCGGCGGTCGGCGCTATCTTCCAGCGTCACCAGCACCTGAGCCGTGGTCAGCCCGTGCGGCGCCAACGCCTCTTGCCAGGCGCGGGCCAGGTGGATCTGGCCCACGGCGGCAGCGGCCTGCGACTGTTCGAGGGGCAGAACCGTGGGTGGCAGCTGCAGGATGCCCCGCCCCAACGCAATCGACCCGGACGACACCAGCACCACGTCGGCACCGCGCGCCTTCAGGGCGGCGATGTCCTCGGCAATGGCATCCAGCCAGCTGCGGCGCAGATCGCCTGTGTTGCGATCCACCAGCAGGGCCGAGCCGATTTTTATGACAACCCGGCGCGCCTCGGTCAGGGCTGCCATGTCCCGTCCTCCTCGGGGTCCGCGGGACGGTCCGCCACGCGGCGGGCCTCGACATGCGGACGCAGAGCGCGCAGAACCTCGGTCACGCCCTCGCCAGAGGCCCCGGACATGAGCATGACGTTTTCGGCCCCTACTGCCTCGAGTTCCTCCTTGAGGAATTCGCGTTCCTCGGCATCCAGCGCGTCGATCTTGTTCAGGACGGTCACGCGGGGCTTGTCGGACAGGCCAGCGCCATAGGCATCCAGCTCGTTGCAGATGGTCTTGTAATCCTCGATCAGGCTCCCCGATGTGCCATCGACAAGATGCAACAGAACCGCCGACCGTTCGACATGGCCCAGAAAGATGTCGCCAAGCCCCCGGCCCTCGTGCGCGCCCTCGATCAGGCCGGGAATGTCGGCCACGACAAATTCCGTGTTGTCGACAGAGACCACGCCGAGGTTCGGGTGCAGCGTGGTAAACGGGTAATCCGCGATCTTTGGCCGGGCATTGGACGTTGCCGCCAGAAAGGTGCTTTTGCCGGCATTGGGCAGACCCAGCAGACCCACGTCCGCGATCAGTTTCAGCCGCAGCCAGAGGGTCCGTTCCACCCCGTCCTGGCCGGGGTTGGCATTGCGCGGTGCCTGGTTGGTGGCGGTCTTGAAGCGCAGGTTGCCCCAGCCGCCGTTCCCGCCCTTTGCCAGTTGCACCCGCTGACCCAGTTCGGTCAGGTCGGCCACGACGGTTTCCTCGTCCTCTTCGAGGATCTCGGTGCCCACGGGCACCCGCAGCAAGATGTCGTCGCCATCGGCACCGGTACGGTTCTGCCCCTTGCCAGCCTGACCGTTCTGGGCAAACCAATGCTGCTGATAGCGGAAGTCGATGAGCGTGTTCAGCCCGTCTACCGCCTCGGCCCAGACAGAGCCGCCGCGGCCGCCGTCGCCTCCGTCCGGCCCGCCGTACTCGATGAATTTTTCGCGGCGGAAACTGACACAGCCGTTCCCGCCGGAACCGGAGCGGATGTAGACCTTGCAGAGATCGAGGAATTTCATGATTGGGGCTTTCGGCGTGAGACAGGCGGCGGTTTACCGGGGTTTCCCCCGGCGCTCAAGCAGGCCTTGCGCAACGCCTCAGGCCAGCTTGCAGATATATGTCCAGGTTGGGACCTTGGCCTGGCGGGCCACGGAATAGGCTTCGGCATCGCCGATGTATTCGAATCCGCAATTCACCAGCACCCGTGCCGAAGCGGCATTGTCCTGGAAAACGCTGGCGAACATCGTCGCATTGCCCATCGGGTTGGCTTCGACAAGGGCGCGGACGGCCTCCGATGCAAGGCCCGTGTTCCAGAAGGCAGGCGCCACCCAGTAGCCGACCTCGGACTGATTGCGATCCATCCGCTCCAGCGCGATCACGCCCATGAGCTCGGAACCGCCCACCTTGGTGGCATCCATCGCCCAGACGTCCTCTTGCCGGTCGGGCGCGGTGACACGGGTGACAAAGGCCTCTGCCGCGCCCGGCGGCAGCGGGTGCGGGATGGAGGTCGTCATCCGGGCGACGCGTTCGTCGCCGGTGTAAAGCTCCATCAGCCCGATATCGGACCGGCGCACGGGGCGCAGATCGAACCGGTCGGTCCTGACGACGGGCTGGTCGTGAGTTGCATCAAGGCCCATGTGCACTCTCCTCTCGTGCAGTGGACGGGATCGGCTCTGCCGGGTTGATGGCAGATCAATTTGTCATTGGCATGGCCGATCCGGGGACCCGTCACCGGGCCTGGGGAACAGTCACCCGAAAACAGCGAAGGGGACCGGCGGTGCCGCCGATCCCCTGTCCGTTTCCGTGACACTGATCTCGGCGTTATTCCGCGGCTTCCGCCACCGGCAGGACCGAAATGAAGGTGCGGCCCTTGAGGCCCTTGCGGAAGGTCACGGCGCCTTCGGCGGTTGCAAAGATGGTGTGATCCTTGCCCATGCCCACGCCTTCGCCCGGCCAGAACTTGGTGCCGCGCTGACGCACGATGATGTTGCCCGGGATCGCGGCCTGACCGCCGTACAGCTTGACGCCAAGACGGCGTCCGGCAGAGTCGCGACCGTTGCGGGAGGAACCGCCTGCTTTTTTATGTGCCATTCGTTTCTCTCCTTAACTGACTCAGGCCAGGGTCTTGGCCTGTTCGACCCACTCGGGCTTGACCTTGGTGGCCTCGAAGGTTTCGGGGTCCACGGTCGCCAGCTGGGCGAAAGTGGTGATACCGGCCTCGGCCAGTTTCTTGGCGGCTGCGGGGCCCACACCAGTGATCTGGGTCAGGTCGTCGCCGGATTCAACCGCTGCGGGGGCTGCGGCTGCCTTGGGGGCTGCGGTCGGGGCTGCTGCCTTCGGGGCCGAACCGGCGCCCAGGGCCGCCTTGACGCCCGTGGCGTCCGCGCCTTCGGCGAGGATCTCGGTCACGCGGACCAGCGTCAGTTGCTGGCGGTGGCCCTTGGTGCGCTGCGAGCTGTGCTTGCGGCGGCGCTTTACGAAGTGGATCAGCTTGTCACCCTTGACCTGGTCGATGACCTCGGCCTGCACGGCGGCGCCGGCCACGAAGGGCGCGCCGACGACGGTGGTGTCGCCACCCAGCATCAGGATGTCGTTGAACTGCACGGTTTCACCCGCGTCTGCGGCCAGCTTTTCCACCCGGAGCGTATCGCCCGACTGGACCTTGTACTGTTTGCCGCCGGTTTTCATCACCGCGAACATGGTGCGTCTTTCCTTTTCTGCCGCGTTCTGTGGCCCCGTCATCCGGAGTTTCCGGGGCCCTGCCCCGCCTCGAACTGCGCGTCCTTGCGGACGATCGTTGAACAAAAACAAAAGGCGGGGCCAAAAGCCCCGTCCTGTCGTGCGCGGCTTATGGTCCGCAAAGCCCGTGGTTGTCAAGGCATTGTTGCGTCTGCCGGCCTCAGAGATCCTGCTGCTGCATCTGCCGCGAGGCGGCCAGCCCCAGCGCATAGGAAATCTCGTCGTACATCGCGTTGAACCCGGCAAAGAGCGCGCGGTTCAGCGCCTTCCCCTGTGTGGTTTCGGACAGGGCAATGTAGGCTTCCAGTTCCTCGTCCTCCAGCGGTTCATAGGCGAGCAGAAGGTAGGCGAACAGCCATTCGCGCGTGTCCTCGCGGGTCTCTTCCTCCTGGCTCCAGACATCGGCCAGGATATCGCCCTCGGCCAATTGCAGGCCGCCCCCGTCGACCAGTCCCGAGTAGAAGCGGAACGAGGCATTCAGCGCGCCGGTCACGTTGGTTTCAAGCAGGTCGTTGACATCGACGAAGCGGCGCAGCTGGTCCAGGCGCGGATCTTCACTGCCCTTGATCTCGAGATAGGCCTGGCGCGCGGCCTCTTCGACCGCATCATCGATCATGGCGCGCCGCGCTTCCAGTTCCAGCGTGATGATCTTCTGCCCCAGGTCGGACGAGAAGAAAGCGATCAGCGGCGCCGGGTCGCTATCCTCGATGGCCTCGGCAAAGCCCTGGCGGACAATCGTGCGCATCTTTTCCGCGTCATAAATCTGGTCCAGCAACTCCTGCCAGGCAGAATTGCTGCCGCCGGGGATCATCTCTTCGGCCAGCTCCGCACCATAGGCCATGCCCTCGACGCGCATGACCTCGATCATGGCATCGATCTGCAGCGACTCGGCCAGTTCGTCGATCGGCTCGGCCCGCAGTGGCAACGCCAGACAGAGGCAGGTGAGCCACGCCAGCAGCGCCGGGATCGTTCGCCGGGCCGTCAGGGCATTCGAAATCGGGGCGGTTGTGGTCATTCTGTCCTCGCGCGGGTCTGAGCCCTTTCAGTGGTAGAGCAGAGGCGCGTCCACAACAACTGTTGCGCGCGATGCGGGCGGGTTGACGCCGTCACAATCACGACATCCCCGTGCTCTTTCACCGGCATCGGAAAAACTTGTGATTTGGCTGTTGCGCCCCGCTGGGGAATTGTCTAAACGCCCCTCTACCCAGACCCCCGCGGAGAGGTGCCGGAGCGGTCGAACGGGGCGGTCTCGAAAACCGTTGTCCCTTCACGGGGACCCAGGGTTCGAATCCCTGTCTCTCCGCCATTTCCCCATTGCGAGCCATTGACACCGCCGCGACGGGCAAGGATTTTTCCGTTTTATCAAAGCGGTTTGCGTGAACTGGCCGAACCTCATAGACGCGCCGCCTGGCCGAAGCTGGGCTCAGAATGGCCCTCAGTCTCAGTTTGGGCGAACCTCGTCCGTTCCGGTTCGGTCCCGTTTTCCTGTTATGTTTCAATGGCATGCCTGCGAACCTCGCCAAAACCCAAAATCGCGTTCCGAACGATATCCATGCCAACGGAGATCGAACACGCGGTAGGCGTAGCGCCTTTGGAGTAGCCCCCTGAAAGTGGTCCACCA
>NZ_JARAMO010000014.1:0-15043 GCF_028807275.1 Mameliella sp. AT18 | reverse complement strand
GCCATGTCGCCCGAGGTGCTGCTGCTGGATGAGCCGCTGTCGGCGCTCGACGCGCTGACCCGGGCCAACCTCGCCGAAGAGATCGAGAGGATCTGGGAGGCGGACAAGAAGACCTGCGTGCTGATTACCAATGACGTGGATGAGGCGATCCTGCTGGCCGACCGCATCATCGCGCTGAACCCGGATGGCACGCTGAGCGAAGAGTTCAAGGTCGACATCGCCCGCCCGCGTGACCGCTCTGCCATGAACCACGACGAAGGGTTCAAGGCACTGCGCGCGCAGGTGACGCAATACCTGATGGACGTGGGCATCGAAGCGAAATCCGAAGGCAGCAAGGTGCTGCCGGACGTGACCCCAATCCACGGTGTGCCGCAGGCGGTCAAGGACGCGCAGCAGGGCATGATCGACGAACGGTTCCTCGATTTCAGCCAGTTGCACAAGGTCTACGCCACACCCAAGGGCCCGCTGACCGTGGTCGAGGATTTCAACCTGAAAATGGACCGGGGCGAGTTCGTCTCGCTGATCGGCCATTCCGGGTGCGGCAAGTCCACTGTGCTGACGATGGCCGCCGGTCTGAACGAGATTTCCAAGGGCGCGATCAAGCTGGACGGGCGCCACGTCGAAGGCGCCGACCCGGAGCGGGCCGTTGTTTTCCAGTCGCCCTCGCTGTTTCCCTGGCTGACGGCGCGCGAGAACTGCGCCGTGGGCGTGGACAAGGTTTATCCCAAGGCCAGCCGCGCCGAACGTCAGGACGTGGTGGAATACTACCTTGAACGGGTCGGCCTGGCCGATGCGATGGACAAATCGGCCAGCGAGCTTTCGAACGGCATGAAACAGCGGGTCGGCATCGCGCGGGCCTTTGCGCTCTCGCCCAAGCTGCTGCTGCTGGATGAACCTTTCGGGATGCTCGACAGCCTGACGCGCTGGGAACTTCAGGAAGTGCTGATGGAGGTCTGGGACCGAACCAAGGTCACTGCGATCTGCGTCACCCATGACGTGGACGAGGCGATCCTGCTGGCCGACCGGGTGGTGATGATGACCAACGGGCCGCAGGCCACGATTGGCAAGATCGTCGACGTCGACCTGCCGCGCCCGCGTACCCGCAAGGCGCTGCTGGAACACCCCGACTACTACGATTACCGCGCCCAGGTGCTCGATTTCCTGGAGGAATACGAACACGGCGCCAAACCCAAGCCCAAGGCCCAAGCGCCGCGGGCCATCGCGGCGGAGTAATCCCCATGAAACAGAAACTTGTCGTCATCGGCGCTGGCATGGCCTCTGGCCGGGTGCTGGAACACCTGCGAGAGCAGGCCCCGGACCAATATGACATCACGCTGTTCAACGCCGAACCGCGTGGCAACTACAACCGCATCATGCTCTCGCCCGTGCTGTCCGGCGAAAAGACCTACGAGGAAATCGTCACCCATGACGACGACTGGTATGCGCAGAACGAGATCACCTGCCGCTTTGGCGAGCATGTGGTGGGCATCGACCGCGACACCAGAACGGTCACGGGCCAGAACGGCGCGATCAGCTATGACAAGCTGCTGATCGCCACCGGCTCGGCCCCCTTCATCATCCCGGTGCCGGGCAAGGATCTGCCCGGCGTGATTGCCTACCGCGACCTGGACGATACCAACGCGATGGTCGAGGCCTCGGCCAAGGGCGGCAAGGCCGTGGTGATCGGCGGCGGCCTGCTGGGGCTGGAGGCGGCGGCGGGGCTGGCCCTGCGCGGCATGGAGGTCACGGTGCTGCACCTGATGGGCCACCTGATGGAACGCCAGCTGGACGAGGCAGCGGGCTACCTGCTGAAAAAAGATCTGGAGGACCGAGGCATCACGGTGATGACCAAGGCGGCGACCAAGGCCATTCTGGGCGAGGATCGCGTCGAGGCCGTGCTGCTGGAGGACGGCACCGTACTGGACGCCGATCTTGTGGTTATGGCCGTGGGCATTCGCCCGGAAACCCGGCTGGCCAATGATGCCCATCTGGAGGTGGCGCGGGGGATCGAGGTCAACGCACAGATGATGACCTCGGACCCGGACGTGCTGGCCGTGGGCGAATGTGTCGAACTTGACGGGCAGTTGTTTGGCCTTGTTGCGCCGCTCTACGATCAGGCCAAGGTGGTCGCGGCAACCCTGATCGGGGAAGAGGCGGCCTTCGTGCCCAAGGAGCTTTCGACCAAGTTGAAGGTCACGGGCTGCGATCTTTTCAGCGCAGGGGATTTCGCCGAGGGCGAGGGGCGTGAGGACGTGGTTTTCCGTGACCCATCGCGCGGCGTCTACAAGCGCCTGGTGATCGAGGGCGACAGGCTGGTCGGCGCGGTGATGTATGGCGACACCGCCGACAGCAACTGGTTCTTCGGCCTGATCAAGGACGGCACCGACATCTCGGACATGCGCGAGACGCTGATCTTTGGCCCCGCCTATCAGGGAGGCGGTCAAGCGGACCCTCTCTCAGCCGTTGCAGCCTTGCCGCCTGAGGCAGAGATCTGCGGGTGCAACGGCATATGCAAGGGTCAGATCGTCCAGGCCATCGAAGGCGGTGCCACCGATCTCGGCGCGGTCAAGGCCACGACCAAGGCCAGCGCCTCCTGCGGGACCTGTACCGGACTGGTGGAACAACTGTTGCAGGTGACGCTTGGCGACGGGTTCGAGACGCCCACGGCCCAGCCGGTCTGCGGCTGTACCGATCTCAGCCATGAGGACGTGCGTCGCCTGATCAAGAGCCAGGAGCTGAAATCGCAAGAGGCCGTCTGGCAAGAACTGGGTTGGAAGACGGTCAACGGTTGCCACACCTGCCGCCCGGCGGTGAACTTCTACCTGCTGGCGGACTGGCCGCTGGACTATACCGACGACCCGCAAAGCCGCTTCGTCAACGAGCGCAACCACGCAAACATCCAGAAGGACGGCACCTATAGCGTGATGCCGCGCATGTGGGGTGGCATGACCACCCCGCAGGAACTGGTGGCCATCGCCCAGGCGGCCGAGAAATACGGCGCCACGGTCAAGGTGACAGGTGGCCAGCGGATCGACCTGCTGGGCGTGCGCAAGGAGGACCTGCCCGCGATCTGGGCCGATCTGAACAGGGCAGGCATGGTCTCGGGCCACGCCTATACAAAGGGGCTGCGCACGGTGAAGACCTGCGTTGGTTCGGATTGGTGCCGTTTCGGCACGCAGGATTCCACCGGACTGGGCATCAAGCTGGAAAAGCGGCTTTGGGGGTCCTGGACACCGCACAAGGTCAAGTTGGGGGTGTCCGGCTGTCCGCGCAACTGTGCCGAGGCGACCTGCAAGGACATCGGCATCGTCTGCGTCGACTCTGGCTACCAGATCGGTGTCGGCGGCGCCGCGGGCATGGACGTCAAGGAGGTCGAACGCCTCGTGGACGTCGCCGCCGAGGAAGAGGCGATCGAATGGACCGTCGCCTTTGTCCAGCTCTACCGAGAGAACGGAAAATACCTCGAGCGGGCTTACAAATGGCTCGCCAAGGTCGGGCTGGACTGGGTGCAGGAGGTGCTGGCCGACCCCGTGGAACGCGCGGCGCTGGTTGACCGTTTCGACCTGTCGCAAAGCGTCTACCAGACCGATCCCTGGGCCGAACGGGCCCGCCCGGACGTGGCGCAAGGCTTTCAGCCGCTGGCCGATTTCACACTGGAGGCAGCAGAATGAACTGGACCGACATTGGTGCCGTCACGGATGTTCCCCTGCGCGGTGCGCGCCTGGTCAAGACCCAGGCGGGTTGCATCGCGGTGTTCCGCACTGCCGAGGACGAGGTCTTTGCCGCCTCGAACGCCTGCCCGCACAAGCAGGGGCCATTGTCCGAGGGCATCGTGCACGGGCAGAAAGTCACCTGTCCCCTGCATAACTGGGTTTTCGACCTGAACACAGGCGAGGCGCAGGGGGCCGACGAGGGGCGCATCGCGGTCTACCCCGTGCGGATCGAGGCGGGGCGCATCCTGCTGGAGATCAGCGCGCTCCAGAACCGGAGCGCGGCATGATGGCGGGGGCAGGGCGGAAAACTGTCCGGTCCACCTGCCCCTATTGCGGGGTGGGCTGCGGCGTCTTGCTGACCCCGCAGCCGGACGGAGGTCTGGACGTGCGCGGCGACCCTGACCACCCGGCCAATTTCGGGCGCCTGTGTTCCAAGGGCTCTGCGCTGGGCGAGACGGTCGGGACGGGCCACCGCCTTCTGACGCCGCGGATTGGCGGGCGGGAGGTCAGCTGGGAGAGCGCCCTCGACACGGTGGCCGAACGCTTTGCCTCCACCATTGCCGAACACGGGCCGGACAGCGTTGCCTTCTACGTCTCCGGGCAATTGCTGACCGAGGACTACTACGTGGCCAACAAGCTGATGAAAGGTTTCATCGGTTCGGCCAACATCGACACGAACTCTCGTCTTTGCATGGCCTCGACAGTGGCGGGGCACAAGCGCGCCTTCGGCACAGATACGGTCCCCGGCACCTACGAGGACATCGAGGACGCGGACCTGGTGGTCCTTGTCGGCTCGAACCTGGCCTGGTGTCATCCGGTCCTGTACCAGCGTGTTCTTGCGGCGCGAAAGGCGCGCGGCACGCGGATTATCGTCGTGGACCCGCGCCGCACCGCCAGTTGCGACGGCGCCGACATGCACCTGGCGCTGGAGCCGGGATCGGACGTCGCCCTGTTCAACCGGCTCTTGGCGGAAATCGACGCGCGTGGCGCGGTCGACGCGGATTTCCTGGGCAACACCACGGGATTTGACGAGGCGCTGGCGCAGGCCCGCGCCGAGGATGGCACAGCGACAGGACTGAGCGAGGCGCAGATCGCCGCCTTCTGTACCGAATGGATCGGGACGGAAAAGGTTGTGACGATCTACAGCCAGGGTGTGAACCAGTCCAGTTCGGGTTCGGACAAGGTCAATGCCATCCTGAATTGCCACCTTGCCACCGGGCGTATCGGCAAACCGGGCTGCGGCCCTCTGTCCGTCACCGGCCAGCCCAATGCAATGGGCGGGCGCGAGGTCGGTGGTCTGGCCAACATGCTGGCTTGTCACCTCGACCTCGAAAACGCCGATCACCGCGCCGCTGTGCGGGATTTCTGGGCGGCGCCCACTGTTCCCGACGCACCCGGACTCAAGGCCGTCGACATGTTCAACGCCGTGGGCGAGGGGCGCATCAAGGCGCTCTGGATCATCCACACCAATCCCGCGGTGTCCATGCCCGATGCCGACCGTGTGCGCGACGCCATCACGGGGTGCGATTTCACAGTCGTCAGCGACATCACCGCCGAGACCGATACCGCGCGGCTGGCCGATGTGCTGCTTCCCGCCAGCGCCTGGGCGGAAAAGGACGGCACCGTTACCAATTCCGACCGCACGATCAGCCGCCAGCGCGCAGCCTTGCCAGCGCCCGGGAGCGCCCGCCCCGACTGGGAAATCCTCGCCGAGGTCGGCCGTCGCATGGGCTGGCAAGGAGCCTTCGACTACCAGTCCCCGGCAGAGATCTTTCGCGAATACGCCGCACTTTCGGGCATCGCAGGGTCCTTTGGCCGCGATTTCGATAATTCTGGCCTTGTGGGCGAGGACTACGACGCGTTGCAGCCGACCCGCTGGCCGGTCAGCGCCAGACGCGAGGGCGGGCGTTTCTTTTCCGATGGCCGGTTCTTTCATGCCGACCAGAAGGCCCGCCTGGTCCCTGTCTCGTGGCGTCCGCCGGTTGCGAAGACCGCCCCGCGCTACCCGTTCCGCCTCAACACCGGGCGCACACGTGACCAGTGGCACACGATGACGCGGACGGCGCTTTCGGCGCGGCTCTCGGCGCATCTGGCAGAGCCCTTCCTGGAAATCCATCCCGCCGACGCCTTCGCCAAGGGCATCGGGTCGGCCGACCTTGTTCGGGTCGACAGCCCGCAGGGCAGTGCCATCCTGCGCGCTCGCATCACCGATGCCGTCCGTCCCGGGCAGGTCTTTGCGCCCATGCACTGGACCGGCGAAACCGCACCCTCGGCGCGGATCGACGCGCTGGTGGCGGCGGTGACCGACCCCGTCTCGGGCCAGCCGGAAAGCAAGGCCAGCGTGGTCAATGTCACGCGGCTCAACGCGGCATGGTACGGTTTCGCGGTGTCCGCCCGGCCGATGACGCCAAAGGCCGCCTATTGGGCGCGCAGCGTCACCCGTTCGGGCCAGCGTGCCGAGCTTGCCGGGCTGGACACGCCGCAGGATTGGGAGGCCGAAGCGCGCGCGCTGTTCGACCTGCCGACAGCCGAACTGACCTCGGTCACGGGGCCGGGGCAGGGGAATGCACGTCTGGCCTTTCGGGAAAACGGGCAACTGGTTGCGGCGCTGTTCGTGTCGTCCACGCCCATCGCCGTGATGCGCGACTACCTGGCCACGCTGCCGGATCAGCCGGACCAGAGCCTGCTCTCGGGCCGCTCGCCCGCCGATGTTCCGGACCCGGGGCCGATCCTCTGTTCCTGTTTCGGGGTTGGCGTGAACACGATCCTGAGCGCCATCGAGGCAGACGGGTTGCTGAGCGTCGAGGCCATCGGCGTGGCCTTGCAAGCAGGCACGAACTGTGGCTCCTGCCGGCCGGAACTGGCCGACCTCCTCGCCTCCGTCCAGCAGAAGGAGGCCGCGGAATGAGCCTGGCCGCCCATGTGCGCACGCTGGGCCGTGGCCCGGGCCGGTCGCGTTCCCTGACGGAGGATGAGGCCGTCGAGGCCATGTCGCTGATGCTGGAAGGCGCCGCGCCCGAGGCGGTCGGTGCGCTTTTGATGCTGCTGAGGATGAAGGGCGAGACGTCCGAGGAAATCGCAGGGTTCGCCCGCGCTGCGCAGGCGCCGCTGGCCGACTGGCCCCGCGCCGACCTGGACTGGCCGTGTTACGCCGCCGGTCGCAGCCGTGGTCTGCCCTGGTTTCTCCTGGCCGCAAGACTGGTCGCGGCCAGCGGCCAGCGTGTTCTATTGCACGGCTGGAACGGGCCGGATCAGGCGATCCGCGACGGGCTTGTTGCCTTGGGTATCCCGGAGGTCCGCAGCCCGGCGCAGGCCGCCTGGGCGCTGCAGGCGGGCAACATCGCCTATGTGCCGCTGGAAGACGCGCATCCTGCCCTGTTCCAGCTGCTCGACCTGCGCCGGACCCTTGGCCTGCGCTCCTGCATCAACACAGTTTGCCGGATGCTGAACCCGGGTCGCGCTTCCGCCAGCGTGCAAGGGGTCTTTCATCCCTCTTACCGGCAGTTGCAGGCCGACGCGGCGCAGCGCTTGGGCTGGCGCAACCTGACCGTCATAAAGGGCGGCGGGGGCGAATTCGAACGCCATCCGGGCATGGAGATCGCCGGTTTCGGCCTGCGAGAAGGCGCGGCATGGCAAGGCAGTTTTCCGGCCCTGACAGGGGATCATCGCCGACTGTCGGATCTGACCCTGTCCGCCGAGGCGCTCACCGTGCTTTGGAACAGTGACGAGGGCCCGGAGTTCGCCCGCCAGATCGTCCTTGGCACCGCCGCGCTGGCCTTTGCCACGCTGGACCTAGCCCCCGACCTATCCGCGCTGTGGCAGGCGCGCCCCGTTCTGCAGACCGCCTGACAGGAGACCCGCCATGAAAAGCTTTCCCATGTTCATCCGTACAACGGGCCGGTGCGTCACCATCGTCGGCGGCGGCGAGCAGGCGGCGCAGAAGGCGCGGCTGATCCTCAAGACCGACGCCCGGATCCTTCTGGTCGCGCCTGAACTTGAACCGGAATTGCAGGCGCTGGTTGCCGAAGGCCGCGCCCGTCACCAGCATCGCCTGACCCCCGAGGTGTTCGCGGATGCCGCGATGGGTTTCATCGCCACGGGTTGCCCGGCATTCGACGCCTCGGCGCATGCGCTGGCCAGGGCCATGCGCTGCCCGGTCAACGTGGTCGACCGCCCCGACCTTTGCGACCTGACCACGCCCGCGCTGGTCGATCGCGATCCGGTCGTCATCGCCATCGGCAGCGAAGGCACCGCCCCGGTCCTGACCCGTGAGATCAAGACCCGCCTCGAAGAAATGCTGTCCCCCTCATTGGGAGGGCTGGCGGCCCTGGCCGGGCGGCTGCGCCCGATGGTCAATGCCCGGGTGCCGCGCAGCCAACGCCGCGCCTTCTGGGCTTGGGTCTTCAAGGGGACGCCCCGCGCGACATGGGCCCGGGGCGGCGAACGCGAGGCCGCGCAGGCCATCAAGTCCGCCATAGCATCGGGCGGCGCACCCAATGAGGCGGGGCACGGCCATGTCGCCCTTGTCGGCGCCGGGCCGGGGGCGCGTGACCTGCTGACGTTGCGTGCGGTGGAACGGCTGCAAGAGGCCGACGTGATCTTCTACGACCGGCTGGTCGACCCCGAGGTGCTGGAACTGGCGCGGCGCGACGCGGAACGTGTGTTTGTCGGAAAACACGTCGGCGCGCATAGCTGGCCCCAGGATCGCATCAATGCCGTGATCCTGGCCGCCGCGCGTCAGGGCAAGCGGGTGGTGCGGCTGAAATCCGGTGATCCCGGGGTCTTTGGCCGCGCGGGCGAGGAAATCGCCGTATTGCGCGCCGCAGGTATTGCGGCGGAGCTGGTTCCGGGCATCACGGCGGCCTCTGCCGCGGCGGCCGCACTGGGCGAGCCTCTGACCGAACGGGGCATTTCTGACACGCTGATCCTGACCACCGGCATGTCGCGCGAAGGCGCCGCGCTGCCGGACAGCACGCGGCACGCGGCGCCGGGAACCACCTCGGCCTTTTACATGTCGGTGCGGCAGGCGGCGCGCATCCGCGACGACTTGATGGCGCGCGGGATGCCGCCTCAGGCCCCCGTGCGCGTCGCGATCGAGGTGTCCAAGCCCGGCGAGCACCTTTTGACTTGCCCCCTGGTCTCGCTGGAAGAAAGTCTGCAGGAGGTCGGATGCAAGGGCTGTGCGGTGATCCTTGTCACCTGGCCCGAGGCGGCGGTGCCTGCCGTTCCGGCGGCAGAGACATGTGCTGCCTGACCCTGTATCAGTCCCGGCGTTCCAGCCCGGAACGGCACTCTGCGATCACTTCCAGCACCCGTTCCGTGCGGCCAAGGTCCTCGGCAAGGGCCAGCGCCAGCTTGGCCAGAAAGACCTCGCCCTGGTCCGGTCCAACGTCGTCGATTGCCACTGCCATTGCCTCGTAGACGCGTTCCAGCTCTGCCTGGGTCATGCGGTTTCCTCCTCGCTGATCGCCATGCGGCCCAAGGCCAGGGCCAGTTTTTCCGGCGTGACCTTGCGCCAGCGCGCCGCGACATGCAGATCGGGGCGCACCAGGTATGCGCTTCCCTGCACGGCACCATAGGCCCGGGCCACCGGGCCATCGGCCGGCAGGCGCAGGACAGACAGGCCCGGCGGCATGTCTAAACCCGGGTCGCCGAAGGCCAGCAGGGTCAGGCCCTTGCCCAGCCGCTCGCTCAGGAAACCATCTTCCAGCGCCACGTCCCGGATCATCGCGCCCGGGATCGGCCCGGCGTCAAAGCCCGGATCGTCCGGCGTGGTGGCCGGGCTGTCGGCATAGGTATGCGGCGTCATCTGGCGTGGATTGGCAAGGTGCCCGGCGCTCTGTCGGCTCAGCGCCAGTGACAGCGCCGCATCCCGCATCACCCGCCAGCCATGCGTGGGCGGTGTCATGAAACGCGTGCTCTTGGTGGCATTGGCAAAGACATCCAGCGTCGCCCCGCGCCGTTCGGGCGTGTAGCTGTCCAGAAGGTTCTCACCGGCGGCCCGGTTCAGGACAGCGGCCAGTTTCCAACCGATGTTGTGCCCGTCCGCGATGCCGTTGTTCAACCCGCGTACGCCGAAGATCGGAACGATATGCGCGCTGTCCCCGGCAAAGAACACGTGGCCCTGCCGGTAGTCGTCCAAAAGCAGGGTGTTGGCGGAATAAACGCTCCACCATTCCAGGGCGTAGCCGCCATCGTGGCCGATCTCGGCCAGCACCCCTTCGACCGAGGCGCGCACGTTCTCTTCGCGGGTAGCCTCCTCGTTGGTCTCGTCCTCGCGCAACTGGTAGTCGATGCGCCAGATGTCGTCGGGCTGGCGGTGGATCAGCACCGTGCCGCCCGGCCGGCAGGCCGGATCGAACAGCGCACGGCGGATGGTGGGATAGTCATGGGCCATCTTCACGTCGGCGATGATATAGCGGCCCTCGTAGTTCTCACCCTTCAGGCGCAGCCCGCACATCCCGCGCATCGCGCTGCGCGCGCCATCGGCGGCGATCACCCAGCGCGCGGGCAGGGCGTAGCGGCCGTTCGGATCCTCGACCGTCAGCACCGCGCCCTCCGGGGCCTGTTCCAGCCCCGTCACCCGGCTTTGCCAGCGCGTCTCGATCAGGGGGGAGGCGGCGACCGCCTTCCACAGGAAAGCCTCGATGTATTGCTGTTGCAGGTTGTACATCGGGCGGAACTTTTCGTCCGCGCTGTCGGGCATGTCGAATTCCAGGATCTGTCGCCCGCGATAGAAGGACCGCCCCTTCGTCCAGCCAAGCGATTTTTCCAGGAAGGGCGCCGCGATGCCCAACTGGTCCAGAATGTGATAGCTGGACCGCGAGATGCAGATGGCCCTGCTGCCGTCGTTGAAGGTGTCCTTGGCGTCCAGCAGGACGCTGCGCACCCCGTGCTGGGCCAGCGTCAGCGCGGCGACCATGCCGACCGGCCCGGCCCCAACCACGGCGACCGGGGTCTGCGGTTCGACCTCTGGTCGCGCCGGCGGGTCGAAATGCGGGTAGTCGAAGTAAAGCGAATCCAGTTCGCCGCGTCCACTGGGGCGCATGTCCCGTCCTCCTCGTCTTGTCCTGTGGGATGTGTACCAGAGCGCGCCGGTGGATTATGTCCTGCAAAATGAAGGACAAGCCGACACCGGGGATGGATGACCTGCTGGCCGGGATCGACACCTGCCTTGCGCTGACCGGGCGGGATGCCTGGACAGATGCCTTTGTCCCCTGCGTGGCCGCCACGGGGGCGGCGCAGGTCATGGTGTTTTCCTACCGTGCGGACAGCGCCGCCTGCCTGCTGTCGCGCAACTTTCGCAGCGCGGCCCTGGGGCCGCGCCTGGCCGAGGACTATCTTGGGGGGTGGTTTCGGCAGGATCCGCTGTTTCATCGTGCCCTGGCATTGGAAACCGGCGCGCTGGAGGTGGTCGAAAGTGGGGCCGTCATCGGCGGGATGACCGGCGAGTATCGCGCGCGGTTCTATGACCGTCCGGGACTGGATGGAAAGACGGCCGTTCTGGTGCGTGGGCCTGCGTTATGCCTTGCGGTGAACTTTTATTGGCCAAGGGCCGGGGATGGCGGAGCAGAGACAGCCATACGCGTACTGGCGAGGCTTGCACTCTTGCATTTCGAGGCCCGCGCCGAAAGCGGCTATCCCGCCCCGTTGGCCGTCCTGTCCGAGCGCGAGCGGGACGTCTGCCTGGGCATTCTGTCGGGAAAGAAGGCTGAGGTGATCGCCGGTGAGCTTGGCGTCGCCGTGTCGACCATCGCGACCTATCGGACCAGGGCCTATGAGAAACTGGGCATATCTTCGCGCGGGTCGCTGTTCGCGCTGTGTAGGGCCTGAACGAAAAAAAGGGGAGCGCGGCGCGCTCCCCTCTCGGATCGACGGACCCGGTGTCTCACTTCTTCAGGTTGGTCCAGATCTGGTCGTAGACCTCTTGCGTTTGCTGGTCGCAAACCTCGATGAAGACACCTTTGCCGGCGTCGGCGGGCGGATTGGACTCCGGTTGTTTGGCCAGTTCCGGGTCAAGGAAGGGGCCCACGCCATCGACACCGGCGACGTAGCGCGCATAGTTGGTCACCGCCGCGATGTTCTCGGGCTCCAGCAGGAAATCCATGAACTTCAGCGCGTTTTCACGGTTGGGCGCATCCTTGAGCAGCACAACGTTGTCCATCCAGACGATATAGCCCTGTTTCGGGAAGGCGTATTCGATGTTCGCGCCTTCCTGCCGGGCCTTGGCGGCGAAGCCGTCGTAGATCTGCCCGACAGAGGCATCGCCCGAGACCAGCACCTCTTTCGCGGTGTCCGAGTTGAACGAGGCCCAGTGCTGTTTTGCCTCCTGCAGCATGGCGTTCAGCGACTTGAGCTGTTCGCGGTCGGTGGAACACTGCGGGATTCCCATGTGCAGCGCGGCCATCGCCATGACCTCACCCTGGCTGTCCAGCATGTTGATCTTGCCCGAAAGCGCGGCGGGCGGGTTGAACAGGATGTCGGTGCTGTCGATGGGGCCATCGAAATCGTCCCGGTTCACGGCAAAGCTGGTCGAGCCCCACTGGTAGGGGATCGAATGCGCGCGGCCCGGATCAAAGGAGGGATCGGCCCATTCCGGCTGGATGTTGCCCTTGTTGGCCAGCTCCCCCTCTTTGATGGTGTCCAGCAGGCCCTCACCGGCCATGATCTGCACCATGTAGTCGCCGGGAACGGCCACGTCATAAGTGCCGATGGCGCCCGCCTTGAGCGAGGCCAGCAGCGCCTCGTTGCTGTCGTAGGTGTCCATGACCACCTCGACGTCGTGTTCTTCTGCGAACTTGTCCAGCAGGTCCTGCGGGATGTATTCGAACCAGTGATAGATGACGAGCTTGCCCTCGGCCGAGGCCATGCCTGTGGTCAGGGCCAGTGCGGCGGCTGTGGTGACGAGTTTATTCATGTGTTTTCCCCTCTGTTGGATCAGGTCTTCCGGTCCTTGCGGCTGATCAGCCATGATAGTGTCACCATGACCACCGAGACGCCAAGCAGCATCGTGGAAATGGCCATGATGTTGGGCTTGATGCCCTGTTTGACCGCGCCGAAGATCGCCGTCGGCAGGGTTTCGACGCCCGCGCCCTTGACGAAATTGGTGATGATGAAATCGTCCAGCGAGACGATGAAGGCCAGGATGAAGCCCGAGACGATGCCCGGCGCCATCAGCGGCAGCAGCACGCGGGTAAAGGCCTGTCGCCTGGTGGCGTACAGATCCATCGCGGCCTGTTCATAAGTCGCCTCGATCCCCTGCATCCGGGCCGAGATCGGCAGGTAGGCAAAGGGGATGCAGAAGGCGATATGCGCCAGGAGGATCGTCAGCAACCCGCGGTCGAAACCGATGGCGTTGAAAAAGATCAGCGTGGCGACGGCGGTTACAATCTCAGGCACCATCAGCGGCAGGGAGATCAGGCCGAAGGACAGGGTGCGCAGCCGGAACTTGCCGCCGCGCAGGATGGCGGTGGCCGAAAGCGTGGCGATGGTGGTGGCGACCGTGGCGGCGATCAGCGCGATGATGAAACTGTTGCGCGCCGCAGATTTGAACTTGGCGCTTTCCGGGCCGGTGAAGACATCGGCGTACCAGCGCAGCGACAACCCTTCCCAGTTGGTGATCGAAGGCGAGGCATTGAAGCTGTAGACCATGACCACGATCAGCGGGGAATAGAGGATCACCAGGCAAAGGAGCGTGATCGCGCGAAAGCCGGGGTAGACACGCAGGTCGTATTTTCCCTTTGCCATGATCAGCCCTCCGTCCTGGATTGCTGGCGGGCAAAGATCAGCAGGATGATCAGCACCATCGTCAGCAGGATCATCGAGGCCGCCGCGCCGAAAGGCCAGTTGCCCGCGTTGCCCTTGAACTGTTCCTCGATCAGAGAGCCGATCATGAAGTTCCTTGCCCCGCCCAGCAGGTCAGGCGCCAGGAAGGACCCCAGCGAGGGCACGAAGACCAGGATGCAGCCCGCCACGATCCCCGGTTTGACCGAGGGCAGGAGGATACGGCGCAGCACCGTCCAGCGCGGGGCGTAGAGGTCCGAGGCCGCCTCGGAGAGAGCGAAGTTGTAGCGCTCGACAGCGGCATAGATCGGCAGCACCATGAAGGGCAGGTAGGAGTAGAACAGGCCCAGTTGCACCGCGAAGTTGGTGTTCACGATGGCCAGCGGTTCGCTCAGCAGCCCGGTGCCGGTCAGGAAATCGTTGAGCGGCCCCTCGTCGCGCAAAAGGAACTTCATCGAGACAGTGCGGATCAGCAGGTTGACCCAGTAGGGGATCGTCACGAGGAAAACCCAGAGCGTGCGCTGGCGTGGGGGGCGCGTGGCGATGAAATAGGCGGTCGGGAACCCGATCGCGAGGCTCAGCAGGGTCGCCGCCCCTGCCTGCCAGATCGAGCGCCAGAAGATCTGGATATAGGTCCATTCGATGGAACAGGGTTCATCCCCGAACAGGCCGCGATTGCAGAAGAACTGGTCATAGGCGCCCAGGCTGAATTCCCAGATCACGCCGCCGCGGAATTCCTTGGTCAGGAAGGAATAGACCAGCATGATCGCCACCGGGGCCAGCACCAGGATGCCCAGCGTCACCCAGGCCGGCAGCAGCAGCCATGTGCGCGCCTCTGCATAGGTGTCGCTGGTCGAGGATCCGCCCGTTGCCGCACCGCCCGCCATCAGTCCACCAGGAGGCGCGCGGCCCCCCGCTCCATGTTGACGAAAACCTCTGTGCCGGGCTCGAAGACGCGGGACGTGCCCCGGCTGGAGTTGGAGGCGCGCACCCGGAACTCGGGCCCGTCGTCGAGGTCGAGGATGGTCGAGATGTCGGTGCCGATGAAGATGTTTTCCCGCACGCGGGCCTTCAGGCTTTCGCTTTCGGTGGGGGCGGACGACAGGAACAGCCGTTCGGGGCGCAGCGACATGTGCACCCTGGCGCCCGCGCCGATCCCGTCCACGGCATCGCAGGTCAGCCGGTGGCCGCCGCCCAGGTGACAGGCCGCGCGGCCCGCGTCGATCTGGTCCACCGTGACTTCCAGCAGGTTGGTCTCGCCGATGAAATCCGCCACGAACATGTTGCGGGGGCGTTCATAGATCTCGCGCGCATCGCCCAGTTGCTGCACCTCGCCCGCCGACATGACGGCGACGCGGTCGGACATGGTCAGCGCCTCTTCCTGGTCGTGGGTGACAAAGATGAAGGTGATTCCGGTTTCCTTTTGCAGGTGCTTCAGCTCGATCTGCATGGCCTTGCGCAGCTTGAGGTCCAGCGCGCTCAGCGGTTCGTCCAGCAGCAGCACCTTGGGCCGTGGCGCCAGCGCGCGGGCCAGGGCGACGCGCTGT
>NZ_JARAMO010000013.1:0-32177 GCF_028807275.1 Mameliella sp. AT18 | reverse complement strand
GCATTGTTCAGCCAGCTTTCGGCGGTGACGTAGACGCCGCAGAAACAAAAGCCCAGCACCAGCCGCCCCAGCGTCCAGGCGATCGGGTCCTGGACCGCCGGGAACAGGATCAGCACCGCCGAGACAAAGGACCCCAGCGCCGCAAAGACCCGCACATGCCCGACACGCCGGATCATCCCCGGCACGGTCCGCGAGGCCAGCAGGAAACCCGCGAAATAGCCCGCCATGACGATCGACATGGTGCCGGCGGAAAACCCCGCCGCCGCGCCGCGCACGCCCAGCAACGACCCCTGCAGACCGTTGCCGATCATCAAGAGCAACATGCCCAGGAGCAGCGCCCAGGAGTTTTTCAGCACATGGACCAATGCGTTGTCCTTTCTTTTCGGCACACTGCAAAATGGCGCACCACTGCCGGATGGCCGTTGGCGACGCCCTGCCCGATTCTGTGTCGCTGTGGAACCAAAAGCGTCACCGCTTGGCGAATTGCTGCGACTTTTTTCGGCAGGATCACGACACGCGGTTTCCTGCCCCGACCACCTTGTGACCGATGCGGAACCTCCGCGCGGTTTCTCAGCCCGCAGGCGGGATCAATAGCGAGGCATCGCCGTAGGAAAAGAACCGGTATTCGGTGGCAACCGCATGGGCATAGATCGCCCGGATGCGGTCAGGCCCCATCAGGGCCGAAACCAGCATCATCAGGGTCGATTTCGGCAGGTGGAAATTGGTCATCAGCGCGTCGGTCACGTTGAAGGTGAAACCGGGGTAGATGAAGATATCCGTCACCCCCTGGAACGGCGCGATTTCGCCCCCCCGTGCGGCCGTCTCGATCAGGCGCAGCGCGGTGGTGCCGACGGGGATGATCCGCCCGCCCGCGGCGCGGGTGGCGGCGATCTCACCGGCGGCCTTTTCGCTGACCTCGCCCCATTCGCCGTGCATCCTGTGGGTGGTCACGTCCTCGACCTTGACCGGCAGGAAGGTGCCCGCGCCCACATGCAGGGTGACATGGGTGAACTCCACGCCCCTATCGCGCAATTGTGCCAGCAGCGCGTCGTCGAAATGCAACGAGGCGGTGGGCGCGGCGACGGCGCCGGAATGCCGGGCCCAGACCGTCTGGTAATCCTCGTGGTCCTGCGCGTCGGCGGGGCGTTTGGCGGCGATGTAGGGCGGCAGCGGCATGGCGCCTGCAGCGTTCAGCGCGGCGTCGAAATCATCGCCTTCAAGGTTGAAGCGCAACAGGCCCTGCCCCTCTTCGCGCGCCTCAAGAGTGGCACTCAAGGCACTGGAAAAGATGATTTCCTCGCCATCGCGCACCTTCTTCAACGGCTTGATCAGGGCCGCCCAGGTGCCGCCGGCACGCGGCTCCAGCAAGGTCACCTCGATCCGGGCCTCAGTCTCTCCGGCGTCGGAGATGCGCCGCCGGACACCTTGCAGCCGCGCCGGGATCACCCGCGTGTCGTTCAGCACCAGCCGGTCCCCCGGGCGCAGCCAGTCCACAAGATCGGTGACATGCGCGTCGGTGATCTTGTCGCCCTCGGCCACCAGCAGCCGGGCCGAGGTGCGTGGACGCGCGGGCCGCGTGGCAATCAGCCCGTCCGGCAGATCGAAATCGAAATCGCTGAGCTTCATGGGGCAACCCGTTGGAATCACTGTGACAGCTTGGGCGGAGGCCGGCGGAAGATGTCACGGAACATGCCCGGGGTGAAGGCCGAAAGCGGGTTGACCATGACGCGCGGACTCTCGACCGAGCCACGCAGGTTGAAATTGAAGCCGATCAGCCCCTCGCCCCGGCGCGAGAAGATCTGGCCGATGCCGTTGATCAGGTAGATCGGCGACAGCACCCCCTGCATGTCCATGCTGCCGCTGGCCAGGTCGTAATACCCGTCCAGCGAAATCCCCATCGACGGTCCCACCGCGCTGGACCGGCTGACGATCACCCGGCTGGGGGTCAGGCGGAACCGCGCCTCGACATCGGTAAAGAATATCCCCGGCCCGTTGAGCTGGTCCAGCAGGCCCACGACACTGACCGCGTCCAAGAGCGCGGCGATGGCGGGGGCCTTGCGCATCCGCGTCCCCTCGATCCGCATGAACCCGTCATAGCTGCCCGGCTGGCCCCGGACCGGCGCGATGTCCAGCTGAAAGCTGCCGTCGCGCACGGTCTTGAGAAAGCCCGCGGCCCGCAGCACGTCGCCCGCGTCTTCTCCGGTGATGCGGAAGGCGGTGCCCCCGGCCTGCGGCACCGCCAGCCCCTTGACCGGCGTGCGCCCGCCAAGCTGGGCATCGAACCGCCCGTTCAGCCCGCGTGTCGTGTCGAAATCGGCGCGGAAGTCCTCGAAGACGATGCTGTCGGTCAGACGCAAGCTGTCCAGCGTCAGGGTCAGCGGCGCGCCGCCCCCAGGCCCGCCATCCCCGCCCCCCGTGCCCGAGCTGGAGGTGAAGGGCGCGCGCCGCATGTCCACGCTGCCAGAGCCGACCTCGATCGCCGGCAGCGCCCCGGCGCCGCGCCCGCGCAGACGCCCCGTGACGTCCAGCCAGTCGCCCACCGTCAGCCGCGACAGTTCCAGCCGGTCGAACCCGCCCCGTGCGGTCAGCAGGACGCGGCCCTCGGCCTCGAGCCCCGCACCCTGCAGTTCAAGCCGCTCGATGGTCGGCACCTCTCCCAGCAGGCCCGCGACGGCAAAGCGGCCGCGTTCGCCCGGCGCCATGTCCCAGCCCAGTTGCGGCAGCGACAGGCCCATCCCCTCCAGGTCGCTGGTCAGCGAAAACCTCGCCGGGGCGCCGCGCGGCATGTCGATGCGCAACATGCCCTTGCCACTGCCCCGGACCGTGCCCGGCGGCAGGCCGATCCCCAGTGCCGCGATGCTTTCGGGCGTCAATGTCACCTCGGCGTCGACCTCACCGCCAGAGCCGGAGAAGGGCCGCGCCCAGCGGCCCGTGGCCGGGACACCGTCGACGATCACCGCCCCTTCGAGGGCCACCGCCGTGTTGGTGACGCTCAGGGCCAGCCGGTCGGCGGTCAGCGGCTTGCCCGGAATGGCCGTCGGTGCATCCACGTCGCGCAGCGTGCCTTCGAGGTTCAGCGCCACGTCCTGCAGCGTCAGCCCCCTGACCAGCGGCAGCGCGATCCGACCCGAGACGCGCGCCCGTCCGCTGGCCATGTCGACGGTCCGGTCGGCCTTGTCGATCAGGCGCCAGGCCTCGTTGTTGAGATAGGACAGCGCGGCGGTGACGCTGCCCCGCGCCTGCAAGCGCACCTCGCCCACCGCGGGTTTGACCCGCAGATCGCCGATGACGAATTCGGTCCCGCTGAGGTCGATGGGCCCGCGCCCCGCATCGGTTATGCCCGTCTCCAGCCGCAGCCCAAGCCGCCCGTCGTAGATCGTCACCCTGCCCGCGGCGCCGGTCAGGCCCGGCATGCGCGGGTTGAAGGTCGCCACACCCTCGGCAAAGGCGAAGTCGATATAGGTCTTGGGCTTATCCGCGCCCGGGTCCGCACGCAGGGCGAACTGCACGTCCTCGACCCGTCCGCTGTGGACGTTGTTCACGACCCAGCGGCGGGTGCCCGGGTGCAGGTCCTCGGGCCAAAAGCTCAGCACCTGTTCCGGCGAGGTCTGCGCGATCCGCGTGTCCAGCGCCAGGCGCCAGCCCTCGGCCTGCGCCGAGAGTTGGCCCGTGGCACGCAACGGGTAGATCGGATCGGTCAGGCGCAGCTCTCCCAGCGTGACCTCGAACGGATCGAGCCGCACCTTGAAGGCGGCCTCGGCCCCCGACAGGCTGACCTCGCGGTCCAGCAGTGCGCCCTTGGCCAGCGCCATGTCGCTCAGCGTGAACTGCCCGGTCAGCCCCTGCGGCCAGCCGGTCTCGACCTCGTTCAGCCGGGCTGTCCCGGCCGCCGTCACCTTGCCCAGCGGAGAGGCCAGGCGAATCCGCTGGAACCGCAGCAGCCCCTCGGCGGGCGTGTAGGTAAAGGCGGTTTCGGCACTGTCGAAGGGCAGCGCGCGGGTGGCGGCGGTGGGCTGCAGCGCGCCTTTGCCGATCCGCAGAGAGGCCTCCAGCGGTTTCAGCGCGCCGCTTTCATCGAGACCCGAGCGCAGCGCCCCCGAGATCGGTGCGTCCAGTTCCTCGAGCCAGGCCAGCGCCGGGCTTTGCGTGGCGATGTCGCGCGAGGCAAGCCCGTGCAGGATGACGCCGAAATCCAGGCTCTGCTTGCCGATGGGGCTTTGCGCCTCGACCTCGACCGTGGCCACGCCGTCGCCGCCCGCCAGCAGCGCCACATCGCCGGACAGCGCCAGCCGCCCGTCCTCGCGCGCCAGCCGCAGGCGCCCGCCGTCGGCGGTCCAGCCACGCCGCGCGCGCTGGTCCTCGTAGCGCAGGGTCAGCGCGTCCGCCTCGAAGGAGGTCAGCCCCGCCAGCCGCGGATCGCCCATGACCGTGTCGATGCGGGCGATGATCTGGCCAATGTCGGGCATCTCGGAACTGGCGGCAAAGGCATCGCCCAGCGACAGGCCCAGCCGCCCGTCCGCATCGCGCCGCAGGGTGACGAAGGCGCCGGAAACCTGCGCCTCGCGCAGGTCGACCTGGCCGTTCAGTAGCGCGGCGGGCGACAGGCCCGCCTCGATGTCCGACAGCTGCGCCACCGTTTCGCCGTTGAGATTGCGGATCTCGACGTCCCAGAGGATCACCCGTGCCAGGCCGCTGCGCTGGATCAGCAGGCTCATACGGCCGAAATCGACCTCGATTCCCGGCAGGCTCTCGGCGATGCGTGTTTCGATCCGTTCGCGGACCCATTCGGGCGCGTCCACCGGGCGGCCGACCATCGCGTAGCCCGCCACCCCCAGCATCGCCAGAAGCGCCACAAGGACGTAAAGAACCCGCCGCCCGCGCCTGCGGCGGCGGGGCGGTGTGGATTTTTCCTGCATTCCGGCCTGACTGCTCACTGGAAGCCCGCGCCCATTGTCTTACTCTCCTGGCACAGCTTTATGGCACATCATACCGCAACGCACCAAAGGAGACACCCATGTCCGACACCGCGCTGGAAACCGCCCCCGATTTCACCCTGCCCTCGACCTCGGGCGAGGTATCCCTCTCGGCCCTGAAAGGCGCGCCGGTGGTGCTGTTCTTCTATCCCCGCGACGACACCTCGGGCTGCACCAAGGAGAACGAGGCCTTCACCGCGCTTCTGCCCGAGTTCGAGAAACTGGGCGTGAAGGTCTTTGGCGTGTCCAAGGATTCGATCGCCAGCCACGAGAAATTCATGGCCAAGAAGGCGCTGACCGTGCCGCTGATCTCGGACGAAGGGTCGGACATGTGCGAAAACTACGGTGTCTGGAAGGAAAAGAAGATGTACGGCAAGACCTTCATGGGCATCGAACGCTCCACCTTCCTGGTGGATGCCGAAGGCCGCATCGCGCAGGAATGGCGCAAGGTGAAGGTCCCCGGCCATGCCGAGGCGGTGCTGGAGGCGGCACAGGCGCTGTAGTCCCGGCAGCCGCGCCCGGGACTTGCGTCATGGGGGCGCTGCCCCCATACCCCCGGGAGTATTTTTGCCAAGAAGAAACCTGGACAGACCGGAAAGGGACGCGGGCGCGGGATGATGAGCCTTTGCGAGATGGCGGTGGACGTTCTGACCACCGCGGACGGGCGGCGGAAAACCGCCAAGTCGCGGGCCCATGCCGCGCGGTGGTTCGCGGCGCGCGCCGCCGGCGAGGAGATCCCGCTGGGGCGGGCGGCGGCGCCCCTGCGCCCTGCGCGCCCCGAGGCGCCGCAACTGCTGGACCCGCGCGAGGTGCCCAAGCGCAAGCCAGGCAGCCCGCAGGGGCGCATAGCGCTGCTGCATGCCGTCGCCCATATCGAGCTGAACGCCGTCGATCTGCATTGGGACATCATCCCGCGTTTTGCCGAAACGCCGATGCCCGCCGGGTTTTACGACGACTGGGTCAAGGCGGCGGACGAGGAGAGCAAACATTTCAACCTGATGTGCGACTGCCTGGAGGAACTGGGCAGCTACTACGGCGCCCTGCCCGCCCATGCGGGCATGTGGCGCGCCGCCGAGGACACCGTCGATGATTTCATGGGGCGGCTGGCGGTGGTGCCGATGGTGCTGGAGGCGCGTGGCCTGGACGTGACGCCGGGCATGATCGCGATCTTCCGCAAGGCCGGGATGGACAGCGCGGTCGCCGCGCTGGAGACCATCTATGCCGAGGAAGTGAGCCATGTGGCCTACGGGTCGAAGTGGTTCCATTTCCTCTGTGGCCGTCATGACACGGACCCGAAAAGCGTGTTTCACGAGCTGGTGAGAAAGTACTTCAAAGGCGCGCTGAAACCGCCCTTCAACGAGGAAAAGCGCGCCGAGGCCGGATTGCCGCCGGATTTCTACTGGCCGCTTGCGGATCAGACCCCGAACCGAAGCCGTTGAATCGGCGGATTTTTGCCATTTCGGCCCCTTCCCGCCGGTGCGACCGAATCGCATGGCCAAAAATCTTGCGGTTGCGTGAAAGGCTGGGGTAAGCCCGACGACAGGGTGCCGTTAAGTGGGGACTGTGCGCACCTTGATTGGGACGGGACTAGGGGACAGTCAGGTGAGATCACGTCTGACCATCAGACTTCATGCGCTCGTAGAGCGCTTCTTTCCGGAACGCAGGCTCTTTCTGAGATCCGACAGCGACACGCGCTTTATCCGGCTGAGATCGGAAACGCAGGCGGTCGGCTTTGTCGGTCTGACATTGCTGGTGGGCTGGAGCATCGTGGCCACGTCGATCCTGCTGATGGATTCGATCGGTGCCGGCAACTTCCGCGACCAGGCCAAGCGCGACCAGCTGACCTACCAGCAGCGGCTGAACGCCCTGTCGGCCGAGCGCGACGCCCGTGCCGCCGAGGCGCTGGCCGCGCAGGATCGCTTTTCCTCCGCGCTGAAGCAGATCTCGGTCATGCAGACCGAACTGCTGAATTCCGAGGCACAGCGGCGCGAACTGGAAACCGGGATCGACGTGATCCAGGCCACGCTGCGCGAGGTGATGAAGTCGCGCGAAGAGGCGACCGCCCGGCTGGCCGAACTGGAAAGCGACCTTAAAGGCGAAGTGGCCCTGGCCCGCGCCAGCGGCGACGATGCCACCGTCAAGCTGCTGAACGAGGCGCTGACCCGCGTCGCAGAGGAACGCGACCAGGTGATCGCCGATGCCCAGGCCGCGCTGATCCGCGCCGCAGAGATGCAGGCCGAGATCGAGATCCTCGAAGACAAGAACGACCGCATCTTTCGCCAGCTGGAAGAGGCGATGACCGTTTCCGTCATGCCGCTGGACAAGATGTTCGAAAAGGCCGGCATGGACCCGGACCGCATCCTGAACGAGGTCCGCAAGGGCTACTCCGGCCAGGGCGGCCCGATGACGCCGCTCAGCTTTTCGACCAAGGGCGACGCCACCTCACCCGAGACGCTGCGCGCCAACCGCATCCTCAACCAGATGGACCGGCTGAACCTCTACCGGATCGCCGCCCAGAAGGCGCCTTTCGCCTCGCCGCTCAAGGACAGCTTCCGCTTTACCAGCGGGTTCGGCTATCGCTGGGGCCGGTTGCACGCGGGCACGGATTTCGCGGCGCCGCACGGCACGCCGATCTATTCCACCGCCGACGGCGTCGTGATCCACGCGGACTGGCAGTCGGGCTATGGCCGGCTGGTCAAGATCCAGCATGAATTCGGCATCGAGACCCGTTACGCGCATATGTCCAAAATCCGCGTGAAGGTCGGCCAAAGGGTCTCGCGCGGGGATCGGATCGGTGATATGGGGAACACCGGTCGGTCGACCGGGACTCATCTCCACTACGAAGTCCGAGTCGGCGGCAAACCCGTCAATCCGATGATCTATATCAAGGCTGCGAAAGATGTTTTCTAAGAGCAAGATCAATGAGCCCGGCCACAAGGCCGACGATACGTCGAAACCGGCCATGCCCGAGCCCTCGAAATCCTCCGCAGGCGAGTACAAGCCCGCAGCCACGCCCAAGGCAAAGCCGCCGGCCTCGTCGCTGTCGGCCGACCTGCACGTGACGGGCAATATCAAGACAACCGGCGACATCCAGGTCGAAGGCACGGTCGAAGGTGACATCCGCGCCCATGTCCTGACCATCGGCGAAAGCGCCACCATCAAGGGCGAAGTGGTCGCCGACGACGTGGTGGTGAATGGCCGTATCGTGGGCCGCGTGCGCGGCCTCAAGGTGCGCCTGACCGCCACCGCCCGTGTCGAAGGCGACATCATTCACAAGACCATCGCGATCGAATCCGGCGCCCATTTCGAAGGCTCGGTGCAGCGTCAGGACGATCCGCTGAACGGCGGCAAGCGCCAGCAGCCGGCGCCCCAGGCCCCCGCAGCGGCCCCGACCACGGCGGCCAGCAACGACTGATCGCGACGCTCTTGCATCTGACAACGTGAAAAGGCCCCGCCATTGGCGGGGCCTTTTGATTTCGCAGCCGGTGTTTTCGCCACCCTGGCCCGCCGGAACGGACCTGGGCGGGTCAGCCGCCCATCTTCTGTTGCTGGGTCTGGGTCTGCTGGACCTGCTGCTGCTGGTACTGCTGTTCGGTCCGTTCGCGGTTGCGATTACGGTTTCCGCCGCTGACATCCGGGCTGACCGGGCCGACCACGGTGCCGTCGTCCAGCACGTAGTTGCCATCCACGATCGACCCGCCGACCACGTTGCCGTACTTGTCGAACTGGACCGGCACATAGACCGGCACCGGCTCGGGCTGGGTGCAGGCGGCGGCCAGGGCGACCAATGCGGTGGCCGCGACGACTTTGAGTTTCATTGAGAGTCCCCCTCGTTCGGAATCTGCGCCCGAGTCTGCTCTTTCGCAGGGTCAACTGCAAGATCCCGAATGTCTAAAACCAGTGCACCTTGCAGGCCTGCCACGAAATTCCTCGCCTTTGAGGGGCGGCTTTGCTTTGCTGCCCGGGCGGACGGCCCGGAAGGGCCACCCGAGGAGAGAGGAGCCGCCCATGCACCGCCTGCTGATGATCGCCCTGGTCTTTCTGACCCTGCCCACCGCATCACGGTCGGCGCAACTGTCGCTGACCCAGGACTCGGACTATGGCTGCCTCATCGCGCTGGAGGGCCAGATCGCCGAAGGTGACAGCGACACCCTGCTGGCGCTGCTCAGACAGGCCGCATCCCTGCCGCGCTATGCCAACACGATCTACGTGAACGAGGCTCCGGCGGGCGGCGCGCCCAACGTCGCCATCTACGAGCCGATGAACCTCTGTCTCGACAGTCCCGGCGGCGCGCTGACAGAGGCGATGGCGCTGACCCGGCTGGTCCATGGCACCCTGGGCACGGTCATCCGCGCCGGCGCCCGCTGCGAAAGCGCCTGTGCGCTGGTCTTCATGGCGGGCAGTCATTCGACGGAAACGGATTTCGGCGTCTCGGTGAACCGCTTTCTGCATGTCGACGGGCGGCTTGGCTTTCACGCGCCCAGTCTGACCGTCCCCGAGGGCCGCTATGACGCCGCGACCGTCGCCCGTGCCTACGAGATTTCCGTCGCGGTGAGCGAGCTGATCTTTCGCAACCTCGTGACCTACCGTTTCGCGCCTTCGCTGGCGGCGCGGATGCACGCCACCCCTGCTATCGACATGCATTATGTCACCCGCGTCGAAGAGGCCGCGCGCTGGGACATCGGCATCCTGGGCATCGCCCCGCCAACCCGGATCAGCGACGCGGCGATCCGCAATGGCTGCAACAATCTCTACCTGAAGGTGCAGGACCAGATGACCAGCGATCCCGACGCCTGGTCGCGCGGCGGCCTGCCCTTCGAGGCAGTGCGCCGCACCGACACCGGATTTTCCTATACCGCCTTCGGGATGGAGGCGGCGGGCACCTGCACCGGCGGCTCTGCCACCTCCGGGCCGGACGCGGGCCTGGTCGAGAGCTTCTGGGGCAACGCGCGGCTAATCCGCCAGTCCGTCTGGGGGGTCGGCGGTGTCCGCGACGCGCAACCGCCGGTCTTTTTCGGCTTCTTCCAGAACTACATGGCCTGGCCCGGAGAAATGCCGCTTTCCGCCCTGCCCCGCGACGGTCGCGTGCCCGACGACCAGACTGCAACCGGGCGCTGCTACGTCTTCACCGGAGAGCCGGCGGTCAAGAGTGACGACGAACCCTGCCTGCGCCAGCGGCTTGCAGCGGCGGACGGCAGAATGATCGACACTTTCGAATGGCCCTCGGGCGCGCAAACCCGGCTGGAACAGGCAGGCGGCGCGCTGGCGATCAACGGCGCGACGGCGATCCCCTGGTACTGGCCCGGCGCGGCGCAGCCGGGCGACGCGCCTCCCCGCTGTTACCGCAACGAGGTTTCGCAGAATGTTTTCTGCTTTGCGCGGGACGGCTAGGCCTCAGGCCTCCAGCTCGGCATCCCAGTAGAGGAAATCCAGCCAGCTGTCGTGCAGGTGGTTCGGCGGGAACCGGCGCCCCATGTTCAACAGCTCCGAGGCCGAGGGCTGGCGCGGCGGCTTGCGCAGGCTCATGTTCACCTGCCGCAGGCTCTTGGACCCCTTGCGCAGGTTGCAGGGCGCACAGGCGGCAACGACGTTCTCCCAGCTGGTGATGCCCCCCGCGGCGCGCGGGATCACGTGGTCAAAGGTCAGTTCCGTCTTGGTGCCGCAATACTGGCAGCGGAATTCGTCCCTCAGAAAAAGATTGAAGCGCGTGAAGGCCACGCGCTTCTGAGGTTTGACGAAATCTTTCAGGACCACCACGCTGGGAATCCTGAGCGTCATACTCGGACTGCGCACCACCTCGTCATACTCGGCGACGATGTCGACCCGGTCGAGAAAGGCCGCCTTGATCGCGTCCTGCCAGGGCCAGAGGCTGAGCGGATAGTAGGATAGCGGGCGGTAATCGGCGTTAAGCACCAAGGCTGGATGGTGTTTGAGAGCGCCCGGCTCCCTTACAAAATGTGTCCTGAACTCACTGTTCATGAGAGACTCTTCCCTCGCCCTGCCTGCTCAACCTGTAAGCACCAGAGCGGGGAACCCGCCCCAGCCTGAGAAACACTATATCTCGCGTTTTGCCTCTGGCAAGTCCCGCAAGATAGAGTGGTCGTAACGAGGAGTAGCCTGCTTAGGTAAAAGGCATGTGACAGATGGCAGGCTGGAAATGGGCATGCACGCCCTGCCCACTCCCCTGTCAGCTGCGGGTCCGGTCATGCCTCGTTGTCTGCGGATGACCCCCGCTCCTCGACATATAGGGCGCATCACTGCCAGCAGGCGGCCACCACGCCGGAGCGCACTTTGGGCGCCGGCCCTGCCGTCCCGGCGAGACTTGCGGGACAGGCTCCCGGATCGCGCTGCGCCCTTGTCTTCGGCTTTGGTCGGCACCGGAGTTTTTCCTACAGATCCGAGGTAATCAACCAGGCCTCCCCGTTCCGGAACACCCACACGAGGACGAAGACCTTGCAGCGCTTGCGCAGCTCAGCGGTGAGCGCCTCGGCTTCAGCGAGCGTCCCAACGCTCTTCTGGTCCAGTCCCGAGACCACGTCGCCGGGTCGAATGCCCTTGTTCCAGGCGTCGGACCTCTCGTCCACGGCGACTACCAAGAGGCCCTGCCGGTCCTCGGACAGACCGAATTCGCGCCGCCGCCCCGTGTCGATCGGGGCCAGGGTCACAGACGGCAGGACCTGCTCCGAGGTGTCCGATGGCGGTTCGGCTCGCGTGTTGAGAGGTTCGGCCAGAGTGACCTTTACCGACTGGTCCCGACCCGCGCGGTTGAGCCGCACGACAATGCTCTCCCCGGCCCGATGCGCAAGAACCATCGCGACAAGCCCGCGCGTATCGGTCACCGTTTCACCGCCCATTTCCAGCACCACGTCCCCCGCCTTGATCCCCGCCGCCCTGACCGGGCCATCGAGCACTTCGGACACCAGTACGCCGCTGGTTCCGGACACCCCCAAGGCCTTGGCGATATCCGCGTCGAGGTCTTGAACCCGCAGGCCAGTCCAGCCGCTTCTTGCAGGCGCAACCGGTTTCCCGGCCGTGGGCGGCGTTGGTGTCTCGCGCGGCTTGTCCGCGTCCCGGGCCGAGACCGCCGCCAGTTCCAGCGCCCCGAATTCCGTGTTGGCGTCACCAAGCAGTTGCAGCACCGTGTAGTCCAGCGCCTCGTTGGCTTCCAGCGGCACCGGGCTGACATCAAAGATCTGCGTGTTGCCGTCCACCCCGCCCCGGACAAAGCCGAGATGGAACCGCACCGCCGCGATGGCATTGCCGCCGATCTTCGGGTGATCCAGAACGCCGGGCACGCAATGATCGTTTGTCACACCCCTGTTACCCGCCACCAGGAAGGCGGTGCAGGGCACGAACTTGTTTCTGTCCGTCAATATATCCAGCTTGCCCACCGCACGGCCAAGCCGGGCAAAGGGCGAATTGGCGCTGTAGTTCGAGATGAACTCGATGCCCTGTGCGCCGATCATGGCCTCGTTGCGAATCGTGCCCGGCGCGGATTGCTTTCTGTCGATGACCACCTTGCCGAAATCGGCGCCATCGAAAACCGGCAGATCCTGGGCGGTGGTCTCACCGGCGGCAAGGATCAGGACAAGGGCAAACAGAGGGCCCATGAAATCCTCCCGAGCTGAAATCACAACCACCCTGGCAAGTCCCGCCGCCGCGCCGAAACAGCAAATCCGGCTCAGGCCGCAACCAGGTCATAGTGCCGGATCAGCCGATGCTCGACCAGCTCGGCCTCGGCGGGGTCGATATGGGGTGTGGTGTAATCTTCGCCGACAAAGGCCTTGAGGGCGTCGAGGTCGCGCCAGATCATGACAAAGGCGAAATCGCGCGGGCTCTCGGCGCGCGCCGCGCCGGGATAGACGTCGACGACGCCATCGGTGCCTTTCATCAGCGGAATGGCCGTTTCGTGAAAGAACTTGGCGAACTCCGCCTCCTTGCCGGGGCGGATGGTGACCTGGAAGATGCGCATGATCATGGGACGGGCCTTTCCTGTGCCGGGACCGGAGCCGCCCGGCCCCTGGGCCCAGTGTAGCATGAATCGGGTGGGAGGGGCCGTTTGACGCGGCTAGTCTGGCAGCAGTGTCCGCATGGCATCGAGACTGTCCGGGCCGATCTGCCCGTCAACGGGACCATCATAGAGGTCACGCTTCTTCAGTTTCTCCTGCATGGCGCGCGTGGTGGCCTGGTCCCAGTCCGAAACATCCCGCTCGACCGCCCAGTCATCCCCCAGCTTGAGACCTTCGACATAGAGCCGGGCCGCCTCCGCGGGTGACGCGGGAACGCCGCGCCCTTCTTCATACATCAAGCCAAGGTTGTACTGAGCATACCGATACCGCTGATCCGCCGACTTGCGATACCACTGTGCGGCAAGCTTGTCGGATTGTGCTACACCGCGCCCCCTAATGTACATTACGCCAAGGCTGTTCTGGGCACTCGCGTGCCCCTGGTCCGCTGCCTTACGATACCACCGCGCGGCAAGCGTGTCGGATTGTTCCACGCCAAGACCATTCTCGTACATCACACCCAGGATGTTCCGGGCAACCGGATCGCCGGTATCGGCGGCCCGAGTGTATTTCTCAAAGGCTTCGTCAAACCTCTGGTCGGAAAAATACGCCTGCCCCGCCGGATCGTGCGCGGTTTGCCGTCCGGTGTCACAAGACAGATGTCGAGCCGTCCGACGAGTTTGGCCAGTTGCTGCACATCGTCCGGCGCTTCCTTGATCGGACGCCAGAACCCTCTCAGGTCCTCGGCCTTGCAGCGGATCGACGGCAAGGCGCTGCTTTCACGGTCGAGGTCGAAACTGAAATCGCATTCGTTCAATGCGGCGGCGGGACCGGAAAGGGCGCTGGCAAGAATGGCAACAAGCGAAAGACGGGCAAAGGACATTTGCAAAACGGCTCCGGTCAATGGATCCGCTCTGGCAGTCTAGCAAGAAATCCGCCCTGTCGGAGTCCGGAAATCCCGTCCACCGTCGGGGCCGAAGACCTAACGGACAGTAAAATCGCCTTTGCAACCCAATGAAGACATTACGTCATCTTTCTGTCCGTGCAAGGACACCCCTTTTTCACAAGCCGCGCCGTCAGAACCCGCACTTGTCCCGCAGAAAGGCCAGCGACACGCCCAGCCCGTCCGGTGCGATGCCATGCGCGGTGCCTTCCATGATATGGGCAAAGACCTCCTTGAAGCCCGCCTCCTGCAGCGCTTCCGCCGCCTGCGGCAGCGATTGCGGCGGCACCACGTCGTCCTGGTCGCCATGCACCAGCAGGATCGGCGGCTTGCTCTTCCACTCGTCCGCCAGCAGCTCCGGCGCCAACAGGCGGCCCGAGAAACCGACGATCCCCGCCAGTTCGTCCTCGCGGCGCGGGCCGACGTGCAGGCTCATCATCGTGCCCTGGCTGAAGCCGAACAGGGCCACCTGTTCCGGCAGCAGGTCTTCGTCCACCATCAGCGCGTCGAGAAAGGCGTTCAGGTCGTCGACCGCGCGCGCCATGCCGGCCATCGCCTCTTCCTCGGACGAGCCGTCGATCCAGGGGATCGGGAACCACTGGAACCCGAAGGGCGCCCCGGCACAGGCTTCGGGCGCGTCGGGGGCCACGAACAGCGTGTCGGGCAGGTGTTCGCCCAGCGGATCCGCCAGCCCCAGGAGGTCCGCCCCGTTGGCCCCATAGCCGTGCAGGAAGACGACGCAGGACCGCATCTCTCCCGATACCGGCCCCTTGCGGCCCGTCTGCAATACTCGTGTCATGCCCTGTCTCCTGTGATGTGCTTGCGGTCAGCGCTTCTCGAAAAAGCAGACCTCGACCGCGCCCGCATTGTCCTGTAGCGCGGTGTCGTTGATGCGAAATTCCATGACTCGGCGGATCTGTTGCGTGTTGAACGTCCAGCCGCTGGGAAAATGTCCCACACTCCCCCCGTCCAGCCGGTAGAGCAGCCGGTCGGAGGGCAGCGCGGCCCGTTCCTTTCAGGTCGCATAGGGGGCAAGCCGCGCCTCGTCCGCTGTGCCGTGGCCATCCGGGCCAACACGGTCACAGGTATTGATATCCTGCGCCTCTGCGGCGCCGGACAGCGCCGCCGCCATGACCCCGACGGCCACAAGAACATGCTTCATGCGATCCCCTCGCGCTTCTTCTCCACATGGTAGTAGGCCCAGAGCGCGCGCGCCGCAACCGACCGCCAGGGCGCCCAGTCGCGGGCCATTTCGCGCAGCGCCTTTTCACGCGGGCGCTCTGGCAGGTCAAAAAGCACCCGCGCGCCTTCCTGCAGCGCCAGGTCGCCAGGAGCAAAGACATCCGCCCGCCCGAGGCTGAACATGGCATAGATCTCGGCGGTCCAGACGCCGATCCCCTTGACCGCCACCAGCCGCTTGATCACCGCCTCGGTCGGCATGGCACGCAGGGCGTCGAAGTCGATCCCGGCCTGTGCCAGTGCCTGCGCATAGGTGGCCTTCTGGCGCGACAGGCCAAGGGCCCGCAGATCGTCATGGCTCACCTCCGCCACCGCCTGGGGCGTGACCATGCCCGCCGCCTCCAGCCGGGCCTGGATCGCCCGGGCCGAGGCAACGCTGACTTGCTGGCTGACGATCGCGCTCAGCAGCTGCGCGAATCCGTCAGGTCGCAGCCGCAGCGGCAAGGGCCCGGTCCGGTCCAGCGCAAAGGCAAAACGCGGCTCACGCGCGGCGAGCCACGCCGCCCCCTCGGCCACGCAGGCGTCCGAGCGGATCAGCCGTCCGACAGGTTGTGCATCCTCAGCCATGCCAGGGCCTCCTTCACACTTGCGACACGCGGCCCGCCGGGCCGGCGCGGACGGGCGATCATGGCCACCGGCAGATGCAGGCGGCGCGCCGCCTCCAGCTTGGGCCAGCCGCCCGGGCCGCCCGCGTTGTGCACCATCAACCAGTCGATCCGCTCGCGCCGCAAGAGGCGGATCTCCTCGGCGACGGTAAATGGCCCGTCGGCAGGCAGATAGCGTCCCCGGCGCAGCGGGAAAGGCGCCTGCCCGCCGCCGATGCGCCGCATCAGCACATGGGCCCGCAGCGCCCGCAGCCCCGGCAGGGCCGCCCGACCCGTGGCCACCAGCACGCGCGCGCGCGCCGGGATCACCTCCGCCGCCGCGCGGACATCGCGCAAGGCCACCCAACGGTCGCGGCGGGTGGGCCGCCACTCCGGGCGCACCAGCTGCAGCAGCGGCAGACCGGTGGCGCGCGCGGCCCGCGCCACGGCAAAGGCGGTTTCCACGTCACAGGGATGCCCGGCCTCGACCACCACGCGGGCGCCGCTGTCCCGCAGCCAATCCGCCGTCACCGGACCGAGACTCACCGGCCCCGGCCAGCGCCGCGCGACACGTTCACGCGTAGGCAGCCGCACATGGGCACCGGGCAAGGCCCGGGCCAGCTCATGCGCTTCCGCCGCGCCGCCGATGATCACGATCCCCGTCATGGCCTCCCCATAGAACAGCCCGCCGGGAAAGGGAAACACGAGCGCCGGCCCTCGTCCCGCTCCCAGGGCGCGGCGGAGCCCGCATGGCCACTGCCCGTGTTTCGTCTCTCTCAAAATATCGCCGGGGGAGTCGACCAAGGGGAGACGGGGGGCTGCGCCCCCCTCCGCCCCAGGATGCCGGGCGATCCCTGGGCGAAATGACGCTACGTCATCGGCCACGCGGCGCGCCCGCTGTTCCACCGCGCGACATATTCCCTCTTGCCCATATGAGCGGCGCCGCCTAACCCATGCGCATGAGTGACGTGACAGTGCCCCCCACCGACAGCCGCGCCAAGCGCAACGTGACCGTCCTGGTGCTTGCCCAGGCCATCCTCGGCGCGCAGATGCCGATGATCTTCACCATCGGCGGGCTGGCCGGACAGTCGCTGGCCTCGAACGCCTGTTTCGCCACCCTGCCGATCTCCCTGATCGTGCTGGGTTCGATGCTCTCGGCGACGCCAGTCTCGGCGCTGATGCAGCGCTACGGGCGTCGCGCGGGGTTCTTTGTCGGCGCCGGGGCGGGCGCGCTTGGGGGCATGGTCGGCGCCTACGGGCTCTACATCGCGTCTTTCCCGATCTTCCTCCTGGGCTCTCTCATCACCGGCACCTACATGTCGGCGCAGGGGTTCTACCGCTTCGCCGCCGCCGACACCGCCTCGGATGACTTCCGCCCCAAGGCGATTTCCTACGTCATGGCGGGCGGCCTGCTGTCCGCGGTGATCGGCCCGCAGCTGGTCAAGGCGACCTCGGATGCCTTCGTGGTGCCCTTCCTGGGCGCCTATGCCGCCGTTGTGGCGATCAACGTCATCGGCGCGATGCTCTTTCTCTTCCTCGACATCCCGCGCCCCCCGCGCCCCTCCGAGGACGCGCCCAAGGGCCGTTCCCGCTGGGAACTGCTGACGACGCCGCGCATCGCCGTGGCGGTGATCTGCGCCACCGTGTCCTACGCGCTGATGAACCTTGTCATGACCTCGACGCCGCTGGCGGTGGTGGGCTGCGGGTTCGAGACCGGGGATGCGGCCAATGTCGTCACCGCACACGTCCTGGCCATGTTCGCGCCCAGTTTCTTCACCGGCCACCTGATCGCCCGCTTCGGCGTCGAAAAGATCATGGCGCTGGGGCTGGTGATCCTTGCCGGCGCGGGCGTCGTGGGTCTGTCGGGCGTCGAGCTGGAACAGTTCTTCGTCGCGCTGGTGCTGCTGGGCCTGGGCTGGAACTTCGGCTTCATCGGCGCCACGACCATGCTCGCGGGCGCGCATGAACCGCATGAGCGGGGCCGGATGCAGGGTCTGAACGACCTCATCGTCTTTGGCGGTGTGACCTTCGCCTCGCTGGCGAGCGGTGGCCTGATGAACTGCTCGGGCGGCTCGGCGCAACAGGGGTGGACGGCGGTCAACCTCGCCATGGCGCCTTTCCTCGTGCTGGCAGGCGGCGCGCTGATCTGGCTGGTGATGCGCCCCCGCGACACTGCCGAGGCGTGACCCCGTGCCGGGCCTGACCCGGCGCCTCAGCTTGTCAGCAGGTGCCAGCGGCGGGAAAACTCGCTGAGCCGCAACCGCCCCTCGCCCACCGAGGCCGGATCGCGCGCCGCCAGCGCCAGCAGCGGCTTTCCCTGCGCAAATTCCCGCAGCGCCGCGCCAGCCACCCCGTGCCCGCGCCGCAGCGCCCGCAGCGACGGGACCTTGCGCACTTCCTCCAGCCGCGCGCGGGCCAGGGAGGCGATCGCCTCTGCCCGCCCGTCCGGCAGGGGCAGCTTGCCGCGCGCCTCCAGCTCCGGAACCGCCTGAAAATACCGCGCCAGCGCCGCTGCCCGCGCATGGGCCAGCACCGCCGCCTCATCCACCCGTGCCCCCAGAGCCGAGAGAGCCGCCAGCGCCAAGTGCCCCGCCGTCGCGTCCAGGTAATCCATCAGCGCGGCTTCATTCCCGAAGGGCGCGCGCTCAAGATCCGCCTCGCGCGCTTCCACGGCCTTTTGCAGACCGGACACATCCACCCCCGCCAGCGCCTGCGCTAAGGGCGTGACCACCTCGTGCCGCCGGATGAACCCGCCCGAGCCGATCTCTTCCAGCGCATCCCGCCACCATTGCAGCCGCATCTGCGCGATCATCGGCTCCTGCGTGACCCAGGGCGCCCGGCTGACCTCGACGTTGAAGGCATAAAGCGGCATCAGTACAGCGCGCGCCGGCAGCGGCGCCGCCATCGCCGCCACGAACCGCTCGGGGTCGCCGCGTTCGACGATCTGCGCGCAGGCGTAAAGGTCGCTGCCCTCTTCCCAGCTCATGACAGCCGCCGCGCGGCAACAAGGTGATAGCCGGTCTCATGCCGCACCGCGCGCCAGGCCCGCGCCTCCTGCGCGCAGAGGTCCAGCATCTCGGTCAGCCCTGCATCCGCCCCGGGGCGCAGCGCATCGATCCGCGCCTCCATCGGCTGGTAATAGGCCTCCCAGCCCGCGTCCGAAACATCGCGCGTGCCCAGGATCTCGAACCCCGCCGCCGCCACCGCTGCGGCGATGCCCGCGCGGTCGCGGGTCGGGTAGTCCTCCCAGAAGGCACGCGCCTCCGCGCTTGGCGTTTCAGTGAAATAGCAGGGTTCGGAAAAGGCCATGACGCCGCCGGGTTTCAAGGCCCCGCGCATCACCTCCAACCCGGGTTCGAGCCCCAGGAAATAAAGCGCCCCGGCGCACCAGATCATGTCAAAAGGCGCCTCGGCGAACTCGGCAATCCGCCCCATGTCGTCCTTGCGTACCGTGACCTGCGGCAGGTCGGCAAAGCGCGCCTGCATCTGCGCGACAAAACCCTCCTGCAGGTCCACCGCCAGCACCCGGCCCGCGCGCGCCAATGCCACCACGTCACCCCCCGCACCCGCGCCCGCGTCGCAGATCGCCGCGCCCTCGGGCAAGGCGGCAAGCTCCAGCGCCCAGGCCACGTCCTCCGCGCTGCCCGGCCCCTCGCGCGGCAGGTCCTTGTGGACGGCGAAGAAGGCCTCCCAGTCCATCAGCCCTGCCCCCCGTCGCGCACCAGCTTCCAGCGCACCGCGTCCAGCAGCGCCTCGAACGAGGCATCGACGATGTTCGCGCTGACGCCCACCGTGGCCCAGCGCCGCCCCTGTCCATCCTCGCTGTCGATGATCACGCGGGTCACGGCCTCTGTCCCGCCCTGGGTGATGCGCACCTTGAAGTCGACCAGCCGCATGTCGTCGATCGCCTCCTGGTAGCGGCCTAGGTCCTTGGCCAGCGCCTTGGACAGCGCGTTCACCGGGCCGCGGTCATTGCCCGCCTCGTCCATCGACTCCGACACCGACAGTTTCTTCTCGCCATCGACCTTGACCACGACAACGGCCTCGGACAGCGAGACCATCCTGTCGTACTTGTTCTTGCGCCGCTCCACCGTCACCCGGTAGCGCTTGACCTCGAAGAACTCGGGCAGCATCCCCAGCTCGTCCCGCGCCAACAGCTCGAAACTGGCCTGCGCGGTGTCGTAGGAATAGCCCTCGGTCTCGCGCGCCTTGACGCGGTCGAGGATGCGGGCCAGCGCCGGATCGCCCTTGTCGACCTCCAGCCCCATTTCCGACAGGCGGCGGCGCAGGTTCGACTGGCCCGCCTGGTTCGACATCGGCACCACGCGGCGGTTGCCCACCAGCCCGGGGTCGATATGCTCGTAGGTGGTCGGGTCCTTGAGGATCGCGCTGGCATGCAGCCCGGCCTTGTGCGCAAAGGCCGAGGCGCCGACGTAGGCCACCTGTTTCTGCGGCACCCGGTTCAGGATGTCGTCCAGCATCCGGCTGGTCCGCGTCAGCCCGGCCAGCGCCTCCATGCTGACACCCGTCTCGAACAGGTCCTTGTAAGGCGCTTTCAGCAGCAGCGTCGGGATCAGCGCCGTCAGGTTGGCATTGCCACAGCGTTCGCCAAGACCGTTCAGCGTGCCCTGGATCTGGCGCGCCCCGGCCATCACCGCCGCCAGCGACCCCGCGACGGCGGTTTCCGTGTCGTTGTGCGTGTGGATACCCAGGTGATCGCCGGGCACCCCCTTTTCGATCACATCCTGCACGATCTGCCCGATTTCATGCGGCAAGGTCCCGCCGTTGGTATCGCAGAGCACGATCCAGCGCGCCCCCGCCTCCAGCGCGGCACGCAGGCAGTCCAGTGCATAGGGCGCATTCGCCTTGTAGCCGTCAAAGAAATGCTCGGCATCGAACAGCGCCTCGCGCCCCTGCCCCACGAGGTGCGAGACCGAGGCGGCGATATTGGCGATGTTCTCCTCCAGCGTGATGCCCAACGCGGTGGTGACGTGGAAATCATGGGTCTTGCCGACAAGGCAGACGGCAGGTGTGCCCGCATTCGTCACCGCCGCCAGCACCTCGTCATTGGCCGCCGAGCGGCCCGCGCGCTTGGTCATGCCGAAGGCGGTCAAGGTGGCGCGGGTCTGACCCACCTCCTCGAAGAAGGCACTGTCGGTCGGGTTCGCCCCGGGCCAGCCGCCCTCGATGTGATCGACGCCAAGCGCATCGAGCGCCGCGGCGATCTTGAGCTTTTCGGCAGTGGAGAACTGGACACCTTGGGTCTGCTGCCCGTCGCGCAGCGTGGTGTCGTAGAGGTAGAGGCGTTCGCGGGTCATGACCTTCCCCCGAGTTGGGCGAGACAGGAGGCGCGCATGCGCCATGCCCGACCTCGGGAGGGCCCTGACGCAGTCCCGGCGTTTGCACTCCAAAGCTCCAAAGCCGCTCTCACTTCGATATTGCCAACGAATGCCCTCCCCGGGGGGAGGTCGGGCATGGCGCATGCGCGCCGGGTGGCTCTGTTTGCAGCCATCATTCCAGCCCCTCCAGCTTGGCCGCGTCAAACCCGGCGCCCGGCACCAGGTCCACCCCCGCCTTGGACATGCGCACTTCGACCCCCGCCTCGATGAGGGCCTGCTTCATCCGGTCTACCTCGGAGAAATCCTTGCTCTGCATGGCCTGGGCGCGGGCCTCGGCCAGACGGTCCGCAAGCGCTGCAAGATCGACGGAGACCGTCTCCCAACCGGAGAGCGCATTGGTCAGAAGGCCTAGTAGATTTGCACTCGCCAAAAAATCTGCAGGACTAGGAGCCTCGCGTGCTTGGTCTGGATTTCGACGATTGAGTTCAATTGCTTTGGACATTGCGTCCAAGCGGTCACGCGCGACAACGGTATTCAAGTCATCCGCGAGCGGATCAAGAATTTCTTGCAGCGGCTTCCCGGGCTCTACGCCCTCCACGATGCTCCGCCACCTACGCAACTTGCTTTCTGCAATTCGCGCCTTTTCCGCCGTCCAGTCCATTGGTCTGCGGTAGTGCGTGCCAAGCATGACAAAGCGGATCACCTCGCCCGGCACGCCCTGGTCCAGCAGGTCGCGCACGGTAAAGAAGTTGCCCAGGCTCTTGGACATCTTCTTGCCCTCGACCTGCAGCATCTCGTTGTGCAGCCAGACCCGCGCGAAATCCCCCTCGGGATGGGCGCATTTCGACTGGGCGATCTCGTTTTCATGATGCGGGAAGGTCAGGTCATTGCCACCGCCGTGGATGTCAAAACTCTCTCCCAGGAGCGCGAAGCTCATGGCCGAGCATTCGATATGCCAGCCCGGCCGCCCCCGGCCCCAGGGGCTTTCCCACCCCGGCAACTCGTCCGAAGACGGCTTCCACAGCACGAAATCCATCGGGTTCTTCTTGTAGGGCGCCACCTCGACCCGGGCACCCGCGATCATGTCCTCGACCGACCGGCCAGACAAGGCGCCATACTGGGCATAGCTTTCGACCGCGAACAGCACATGACCCTCGGCCTCGTAGGCGTGACCGGAGGCGATCAGCCCCTCGATCATGGTGATCATCTCGTCGATGTACTCGGTCGCGCGCGGCTCTTGCGTGGGCCGCAGGGCGCCCAGCGCGTCCATGTCCGCGTGATACCAGCCGATAGTCTCGTCCGACCGCTCGCGCACCAGCTCCTCGAGCGTGCCCGATGCCCCCGCCTCCTTGCGCTGAAGCGCGGTTGCGTTGATCTTGTCGTCCACGTCGGTGAAATTGCGCACATAGGTGACGTGGTCCGGGCCATAGACATGGCGCAGCAGACGAAAGAGCACGTCGAACACGAGGACCGGGCGCGCATTGCCCAAGTGCGCGCGGTCATAGACCGTGGGTCCGCAGACATACATCCGCACGTTGTCGGGGTCTATGGGGCGGAAGTCGTCCTTCTTCCGGGTCCGGGAGTTGGTGAAGCGGATGTTCATGGCCTCGTCCTTCGCAAATCTTGCGGCGGGCCTAGCAACTCTATGATGCGAATGGAATAGAGGACCGTCCCGCCAATGGCCGGGATGTCCCGACCGGTGTCAGCAGGTAATGCAGCAGAGGGTATGTGCAGCGGTCGTCATGGGCGTGGCTTAGCACGGCGCCCCTGCCCTGCCAAGCCGCGCCTTTCCAGCGTGGCGGGGGTATTTTTGCCAAGAAGAAACCGCAAGCGCGCGCCTCGGGGCTTCTTCTTGGTCCAAATACCCAAACGACGGTGACGCTCAGCCGTAGCTCACCATTTCATATTCCACCGCGTCCGGCCCATCGAAATAGAAGCGGCGGCCGGGTTCGTAGTCGGCATGGTTGAATGTCTCGATGCCCAGAGCACGGACACGGGTCTCGATCGCGTCGAGATCCTCGACCACGATGCCGACATGGTTCAACCCTGCGGCGTTGCCGTAGCGGGGATGTGCCTCGGCGACTGGCGCCTTGGGGGTGTAGAGGGCAAGGTAGCTGTCCGCGTTGCCGACATGGACGGAATAGCCGTTGTTGAGCGAGGCGCCCTCCCACCGGATGTGCCAGCCCAGGAGGCGGGACAGGAAATCGGCGGTGGCGCGGGCGTCGGGGACGGTGATGTTGACGTGTTCGAGGCGGGCGTTCATGGCTCTGTCCTTTCCATTGCAATATGGGGCAAAGCGTAATTCCTCAAGTTAGATTTAGATCAAGAGGAAAATATCGCTTCATTTCATATCTGTAGAGATATTCTTCGAGATCCTTGTGCGGCTTGCACCGGCACGGCGCCCGGGGCATCCTGCGGGCATGGGACGCGATACGGTCAACGAGATCTGCCAGGCGCTGCCCGGGGCGGAAAGATCCGATCCCTGGGGTGGCGGGCATGATGCCTGGAAGGTAGGGGGCAAGATGTTCGCCTGCATCGGCGTGGCCAACGACGGGGTGTCGGTCAAGACGCCCTCGGTCGAGGATGCGGCCCTGCTGATCGAGATGGCGCGCGCGGTCAAGGCCCCCTATTTCCACCGCTCCTGGGTGCGGGTGGACTGGGAGGCGGTGCCCGAGGAGGAGCTTCGGGACCGGATCGAGACCTCTTACCGGATCGTCTTCGGCGGTTTGACGAAGAAGAAACAGCGGGACATCGCGGGCGGCTGAGGCCGGGCGCAAGGCGCTTACAGGCGCCTTGGAAACGCTTTTCGAAAAGTGTTGAAGCGGTTTTCAAACCGCTTTTCCAGCGGCAAAGCCCGCCGGCGGCGCAATGGCCGGGCGGGTCGTCACATGTCTCTCATGGATGTCTGAAAACGGCGGCCGCCGGACGGATCGGTCTTGCCGGGGTGTCACTCCCGGCCCTTTTCGGGGCGTCGCCCCCTCGTTCCGCGCAGATCGAAAGGCCCCCGAGCGGGGTCATGATCCGGTTTTCAGTGCTAGCGGGAGAGAGCATCCGCCCTCACGGTTTAGAAACCGTGAGGGCAGCGTGCGTTACTGGTCGCGCTGCGCCTCCAGCGCGCGGTAGGCGGCGACGTTGCGGTTGTGCTCGTCCAGCGTGACGGCAAAATTGTGTCCGTCGCGCGGGTCCAGCGTCTTGGCCACGAAGTAGATGTAATCCGTGTCCGCCGGGTTCAGCGCTGCCTCGATGCTGGCGCGGCCCGGGTTGGCGATGGGGGTCGGCGGCAGCCCGTCGATCCGGTAGGTGTTCCAGGGGGTCTCTGCATCCAGTTCCGACCGGCGCAGACCCCGGCCCAGCGGCCCCTCGCCCTTGGTGATGCCGTAGATCACCGTCGGGTCCGTCTGCAGGCGCATGCCCTTGTCGAGGCGGTTGACGAAGACGCTGGCCACCTCGCCGCGTTCCTGCGGGCCGCCGGTTTCCTTCTCGATGATCGAGGCCAGGATCAGCGCCTCTTCGGGGCTTTCCAGCGGCAGGCCCGAGGCGCGGTTGGCCCAGGCCTGGGCCAGGATCACCTCCTGGCGTTCCTTCATCCGCGCGATGACATCGGCGCGGCTGTCGCCGGGCAGGATCTCGTAGCTGTCGGGGGCCAGGCTGCCCTCCTCGGGCACGTCGACCTCTCCGTCAAGTACGTCGATCTGTTTCAACTCTTCGACCACCTGCCAGCTGGTCACGCCCTCGGCCAGGGCCACGCGGAACCGGGTGCCGGTGGTGTCCTTGACCTGGGCATAGAAATCGGGTGCGTCGCCTTCGCCGGGGTCGAAGCTTGCCTGTTCCTCGTAGCGGCCCGTGGCCGGGTCCACGGCCCGGACCTGTACCGTCGCGCGGGTGATGCCGATGCGGTAGACCACCTCGGTGCCGCAGGTCGAGGCGCCGCCGCGGGTGACGATGTCGGTGATCTCGGACATCGAGGCGCCCTCGGGGACAAGGTAGCTGCCCGCCTTCAGCGCCTGGGTCTTGTCACCGTAATCGGCACCGACGCGGAACATCATCGCGCTCTTGACCGCGCCCTGGTCCGACAGATCCTCGGAGACGGCACGCATGTTGGTGCCGCGCGGCACCTCCAGGCAGATCGGTGCGGTCAGCGGACCCTGGGCATGGTATTCGCGCTGCGCCCAGATCAGGACGCCGCCGAAGAGAAACAGCGCGACGACCAGGAAGGTCAGCGCGTTCGAGGCGATGCTGCGCCACATGCGGGATTACTCCACCTTGCCGAAGACCACGCTGGCATTGGTGCCGCCAAAACCAAAGGAGTTGGACAGGGCGTAGGTCACCTTGCGCGGGCGTTTGGCATTTGGGGCCAGGTCGATGGGGGTGTCCACCGCCGGGTTGTCGAGGTTGATTGTCGGCGGGGCCACCTGGTCGCGGATGGCAAGGATCGAGAAGATCGCCTCGATCGCGCCGGCGGCGCCCAGCAGGTGCCCGGTGGCGGATTTGGTCGAGGACATGGTGACGCTGGTGGCGTGATCGCCCAGCAGGCGTTCCACCGCGCCCAGTTCGATGGTGTCGGCCATCGTCGAGGTGCCATGCGCGTTGATGTAGTCCAGCGCCGTGGCCTCGATCCCCGCGTCCCGCAGTGCGGCACGCATCGAGCGTTCGCCGCCCTCGCCGTCCTCGGAGGGGGCGGTGATGTGATAGGCGTCGCCCGACAGGCCGTAGCCTGCCACTTCGGCGTAGATCTTTGCGCCGCGCGCCTTGGCGTGCTCGTATTCTTCCAGCACGACGACACCGGCGCCTTCGCCCATGACAAAGCCGTCACGGTCGGCGTCATAGGGACGGCTGGCCGCCTTGGGGTCGTCGCCGCGTTTGGTGCTGAGCGCCTTGCAGGCGTTGAAGCCCGCGATGCCGATTTCGCTGATGGCCGCCTCGGCGCCGCCCGCGATCATCACGTCCGCGTCGCCGTACTTGATCAGCCGGGCCGCGTCGCCGATGGCATGGGCGCCGGTGGAACAGGCGGTCACGACCGCGTGGTTCGGCCCCTTGAACCCGTATTTGATCGAGACGTTGCCCGAGATCAGGTTGATCAGCGCGCCGGGGATGAAGAAGGGCGACACCCGGCGCGGCCCCTTGTCACGGATCAGGAGCGCGGTTTCCGCGATGGCGTTCAGCCCGCCGATCCCCGACCCGATCATGACGCCGGTGCGCAGGCGGTCTTCCTCGCCCTCGGGCTTCCAGCCCGCGTCGGTGACGGCCTGTTCCGCGGCGGCGATGCCGAAGCGGATGAATTCGTCGACCTTGCGCTGTTCCTTCTTGTCCATCCAGTCGTCGGGATTGAAGGTGCCGTCGCTGCCGTCGCCGTAGGGCACTTCGCAGGCATAGGTCGTCGCCAGGTGGCTGGCATCGAACTTGCTGATGGTGCCCGCCCCGGACTGGCCGTCCAGGATCCGGCTCCAGGTCTCTTCGACTCCGCAAGCCAGCGGCGTGACCAGCCCCAGCCCGGTGACAACTACGCGACGTGCCATGCGCCTGCCCTCTCTCTCACATTCTTTTTCCGCTCATACCGCGCGAAGCCCCGCAGGGGCAAGGGGATGCCGCCCCCGTCGGCAGACAACCGACCGCCGCACAAGGCCCGCGCGGCGTGCAGTGGCTGCGATCTGGCCAAGGCTCGGGTCACCGCGCCGCCCCACGGGCTGCACCACAAGGCAAAGACCCTTGGCCAGGATGCCGGCGGACCGCCGATGTCAGCCCGGCAGGGTCAGGATCCTGGCGCCGCGCGGCGTGGCGACGACCGTATGTTCGAATTGCACGGTCTCGGCGGGCGGTACGCTGTGCAGGGTCCAGCCGTCGCCTGCCTCGTCCGCCATCCGTCCCCCGCGCGACAGGAAGGGTTCGACGGTCAGGACAAGCCCTTTGGTGATCCGGCGGCGCTCGGCCCGGGTGGGCCATGTGGCGATTTCCTCCGGATACTCGTGCAGGCTCCGCCCGACGCCATGGCTTGCGAGGTTGCGAATGAGCGTGTAGCCGCGCTTTTCGGCAAAGCGCCCGATGGAGGCGCCGATACCCGCAAGCGGCTTGCCCGCGGCGACCTGCGCAATGCCGATCTGCATCGCGCGGTGGCCGTCCTTGCACAGCCGGTCAGGCTGCGCCGTCGCAAGTCGAAAGCTGGCACCTGTGTCGGCGAAAAAGCCATCCTTGCTGGCCGAGACGTCGATGTTCACGAGATCCCCGGCGCGCAGCAGGCGGTCGCCGGGAATGCCGTGGGCGATCTCTTCGTTGACGCTGATGCAGGTGGCGCCGGGAAAGTCATAGGTCGTCTCCGGCGCCGAGGCCGCCCCCGCCCGATCCAGCAAGCGGCGCCCGAGGTCGTCCAACTCGCGGGTGGTCATGCCCGGCTCTGCCGCGCGGATCATCGCCTGCAGGGTGTTGGCCACGATGCGGCCGATGGCCTGCATCCCGTCGAGTTCGTCTTGCCGGGTGATCGTCATGGTGTGTCTTTCGGTCCCCGTGATCCGGACTGCCGGGCGGGAGATGTCTTGCGCCTCAGGCCCAGTCCGCGCCCAGGTCTGCGCGGGCGCGGTCGATCCAGTGTTCCTGCAACCAGTCGCAGGGCTTGGAATAGCGGATGAAAGATCCGGTATACCCCGACAGGGCATCCGTCATCTTGGGGCGCCCGTGAAAACAGACCACACGGGCCTCCGCAGGCAGGCGCGGCGCATGCAGGTAATTGCCGGGAAATGGGTTGCAGTCGTACTTGAACGACACCACCCACTCGCCCGGAATATAGGTGAACACGCCCCGGTCCATCGCCTTGTGCGAGGTATAGCGCTGCTCCGATCCGCGCGCCTTTTCCACCTCTTCATAGGGGTTGGCGGCCAGATCCTCGTAGAGGAACCCGTGCTGCGCCGGATCGAAACGAAAGACCGACCCGTGCCCGGTGGGCCGCCCCTTGCGCTTTTCCGTCCAGTCATGGCGCATCGCCACGGTGCCAGGCGCCAGGTCGTGGATCTCGTCCAGCCCGCCGGTGATCACCACGTCCAGGTCAAAGCCCAGCACCGGCCCTTCGAGGTCCGGCACCAACCCGGGACGAAACAGCGAAGTCTTGCGCATCGCGCCCTGCCGGTTGGCCACCGCCAGCGCCGCGTTCATTGGCTCGGCATAGGGTTCGACCGGCAGGTCCAGCACCTCGATATCCGGGTGCAGCCCCTCGGCGTGTTCCGTCATCACCATGAAACGGACGGGCCGCGACAGGTTGCGCCGCACGCCGGAATACAGCCGGTTGACATACTCGGGGCCGAACAGCGTGCCCCACTTGATGCACATGATGTTGATGGCCGTCACGCTGCGCCCCCGCCTTGGTGTTGCCCGCGCGGCATAGCAACGCCCGCGCCGGAACACCAGCGCTTGCGGCGGGCCGGTGCCGCGCCTAGATTGGCCGTGAACCCGAACCCAGGACGGAGGCCATGATGGAGATTGCATCGACCCTCCGGGCCGCGCGCTAACTTTCAGCCCGCCGCCCGTGCACGCATTTCAGGCCACCTGCCGTGGCCTTTACCTGCATGTCTGAACGGGACCTACAACATTGACAGAGTTTGATCTGACCGGCCTGGGATGGTCGGCCCATTTCGCGCGCCAGCTGGGCGACGATGACCGGGGCCTGGCCCCTGCCCGCCTCTCCGAGGTGCACCGCGACCGCCTGCGCGCGCTGACGCCCGGGGGTGCCCTCTCCCTTCTGCCCGTCGAGTCCACCGGCGCCTATGCCGTGGGCGACTGGGTGCTGAGTGACGGCAGCCGTGCCGTCCGGCGGCTGGACCCCACCAGCGACCTCACCCGCCGCGCCGCCGGGCGCGAGGCAAAGCTTCAGCGGATCGCGGCGAATGTCGACACGCTGGGCATCGTCACCAGCTGCAACGCCGATTTCAACATCGCGCGGCTGGAACGCTACCTGGCGCTGGCCCATTCCGCGGGCTGCCTGCCGCTGGTGGTGCTGACCAAGGCCGACATGGCCCGGGACGCGGACGACTACCTGCGCCGGGCACAGCGGCTCTCGCCGCTGGTGACCGCCATCGCGTTGGACGCCACCGACCCGGCCGAGGTCGCCCGCCTTGCGCCCTGGTGCAAGGACGGGCAGACGCTGGCGCTGGTCGGCTCTTCGGGCGTGGGCAAGACCACGCTGCGCAACACGCTCACCGGCGAACACGAGCTGACCCAGGGTATCCGCGAGGATGACGCCAAGGGCCGCCACACCACCACCGCGCGCAGCCTGGTGCCCACCCAGGCGGGCGGCTGGCTGATCGACACGCCGGGGATGCGAGAGCTGCAACTGGCGGATGCTGACGAGGGCATCGGCGCGGTCTTCGAGGACATCGAGGATCTCGCCCGCCAATGCCGCTTCCGCGACTGTGCTCATGCCGGGGAACCGGGCTGCGCGGTACAGGCCGCCATCGAGACGGGCGCGCTTGATCCCGACCGGCTGGCGCGTTGGGACAAGCTGCGGCGCGAGGACCGCTACAACAGCGAAACCGTGGCCGAGGCACGGGCGCGCGGCAAGGCCTTCGGCAAGATGGTGCGCGAGATTTCGACCAGCAAGAAGCGCCGCCACGATCCCGGCGCCCCATGACACCAGGCGCGGGCATGCCCCCTGCCCGCGCTTTTTTTGCGCCCCCGTGGTCGTTCCGCATGACATGCTTGCCGCTCCGCATGGGGCAGGATGCGTACAGCACCGACAGCGGAGACAGATCATGGACCCGACCCTTTTCATTGCCACCCGCCCCCTGCCCCGCGGACCAAGCGACAGCCCCCGGGTCATCGAGGCCTTCTACGCGGAACACGGCCAGGGCTGGCGTCCCGGCCTTTCCGCCCTGCTGCCTCCCCTCGCCCGCGCCCTGCGGCGGGTTTGGCACCGAAGGCCACAAGGGATAGACCAATGCACATGACCCGCCCGCCACAGCCCGTCCCCCCTGCGCAGGATCCCGACCGCGCCGCCGTCGCGGCGGTGATCCGCGCCGAGACCACGGCCTTTCAACAGCGCGACTACGCGGCCTGGGCCCGCTGCTGGGTGCAGGAGCCGCGCACGCGGGACGTCTATGTCTCGCCCGCCACCGGGTTGACCGTCCACAGCGGCTGGGCCCAGATCTCGCGCTACATGAAACACGTTATGGACAGCGGCATCGGCTGCCCGAACGTGCCCTTCGGACAGGAAAACCTCCGCATCACCCTCTCGGGCGACACGGCCTGGGTGGTCTACGACGAATGGGCTGCGCCGCCGGGGTCGGCCCGGATCGAGAGCTTCGAAACGCGGATCCTGGAACGGATTTCGGGCGATTGGCGGATCGTCTACGCCGCCTTCGTGATGCGGCACGGCGACCCCGGCGGCGACGAGGCGATCTCGGTCGATGCCACGGGCCAGTTGCTCTGGGCCAGCCCCGTAACGCTGGCCCGGCTGCAGGATCACCCGCTGCTGACCTTGTCGGCGGGCCGGCTGCGCGCCCACCGGCGCGATTGGGACAGGGCCCTGCAAGAGGCGCTGAGGCGCGCCGGGCAGTACCACGGCTATTTCGAATTGCACCGCTTCACCCAGGAGACCGGCGGCCCCTTCGGTTACCCGGCGATCCTGGGAGAGACCGACACCGGCGGGCTGGCGATCGTGCATCTCTCGGTGCGCAACGGCACGACCTACGTCCGGATCGACGGCGACGCCCAGATCGACCGCCGCCTGACGGTGGCCCAGGCGGTCTACGGGCTGTCGGACGGCCAGGTGCGGCTGGCCCGCCAGATCGCCGATGGCAAGGGACCGAAAGAGGCCGCCGAGGCGCTGGGGATCAGTGTCAACACCGCCCGCACGCACCTGTCCCGGCTCTATGAAAAGACCGGGGTCAACGCCCAGACGGCGCTGGTGCGCCTGCTGCTGAGCGTCGGGTGACACCCAGGGCGCGCGCCCCTGCTTCTTCTCTCTCAAAATACTCCGGCGAGCGCGAGAGGCTGGCCCCTCGCATCCTTCGGTGCACACCGCCAGTGTGACGAACTGGCTCCTTACGCCCCACTTGGAACAGTGGGACGGCGGGCGGGGCGACGTGCCCCCGAACGGGGGCACAAGCGGCGCCCTGCCGTCCTTTACGACGCCAGCGGCATCCGGCGTTCGACGATCTCCGCCCACCAGGAACATCCCGCCGGGATCGCCTCGTCGTTGAAGTTGTACTCCGGGTGGTGAACCATCGCCGTGTCGCCGTTGCCCACCAGGATATAGGCACCCGGGCGCTCCTCCAGCATGTAGGCGAAATCCTCGCCGCCCATGACGATGGGCGCCTCGTCGACACCGCCGGACACGGCCCGGGCCACGTCGCGGGCGAACTCGGTCTGCTCGGAGTGGTTGACCATGACCGGGTAGCCGCGGTGATAGATCACCTCGGCCGTGCCGCCATAGGTGGCCGCGACACCCGCCGCGATCTCCTTGATCCGCTGTTCCGCCAGGTCGCGCATCGCAGTCGACTGGGTGCGCACCGTGCCGCGCAGGAAAACCTTTTGCGGGATCACGTTGAAGGCCTTGGAGGACGTCTCGAACGACGTGACCGAGACCACCACCTGGTCGACCGGGTCGGCGTTGCGCGCCGCGATGGTCTGCATCGCCAGCACCAGCTGGGACGCCATCACCGTCGTGTCCACGGTCTCATGCGGCTTGGCCGCGTGACCGCCACGGCCCTCGAGGTTGATCTCGAACTGGTCGGTGGCGGCAAAGAAGGCGCCTTCGCGGATGGCAAAGCTGCCCACCGGCTGGCCCGGCCAGTTGTGCATGCCATAGACCTCCTGGATGCCCCAACGCTCCATCATGCCGTCATCGCACATTTCCTTGCCGCCGCCGCCGCCTTCTTCGGCAGGTTGGAAGATCACGACGACCGTCCCGTCGAAATTCCGCGTCTCGCTCAGGTACTTTGCCGCGCCCAGCAGCATGGCGGTGTGCCCGTCATGGCCGCAGGCATGCATGGCGCCATCGGTTTTGGAAGCGTATTCGACGCCGGTCTGTTCATGGATCGGCAGCGCGTCCATGTCGGCGCGCAGCCCGATGACCTTGCCCGACCCATTGCCGCGCCCCTTGATGACACCGA
>NZ_JARAMO010000002.1:0-14632 GCF_028807275.1 Mameliella sp. AT18 | reverse complement strand
GACCGCGCCCTATGGGCACAACGGCGCCTATCCCACGCTGCGCGCCATGATCCGCCACATGTGCGACCCGCTGACCGCCCGCAACGAATGGACCCCCGGCATGGCCCGCCTGCCGGACGTGGCCTGGCTGAACGATCGCGACTTCACCCTTGTCGGCGACATGCTGGAAACCGCGCAGCAGGTCGCCTACCTCGATATTTCCCCGGTCGACATGGTCGAGGCGGATATCGACGCGCTCGAGGCCTTTCTGAACGCATTGACCGGCGAAACCGCAGAGAAACGCCCGATGGGCCGGCCAGACACGGTGCCCAGCGGACTGCCGGTGGACTGACGCCCCTTGGCCCCGAATGGACCGCGGTCCATCGACCGCATTCAATCCATGCGGTCGATCAGCTTGCGGATGGCGGGCTCCTTGTGCGGCTTCTTCTGAAGCCGCAGCAACAATTCTGCCAGGTCCCCTTCGTCGACGCGCTGTGCCGCCGCCTTGGGGGTGAACCACTTGCGCTTGCGTTCCTTGCGCTCTTTCCAGTCACGCAGCAGCTTTTCCACAAACATCGGGTAGACCTCGACCGTGCAGGGCACGACACTCCCATCGTCCATGACCTTGCCATAGCTGTATGTGCCGATCATCTCGGTCCCGACATGACCCTTGGCGCCCGCCTCTTCCAGTGCCTCGATCTCTGCCGCACGCCAAGGTTTCTTGCCATCCATCTGCCAGCCCTTGGGCATCACCCAGCGTCCGGTATCCCGTGATGTCACCATAAGGACCTTGACCTGATCCTTGGCGTCCCTGCGCATCGGCAGGGCGGCTATCTGCTCGCCTTGTCCCGGCACGGGTGCCTCCTCCTGAAATACTGGGCGGCCCTGCGTCTCCCCTCGCCGACCGCCCGTCTGAAAAAGCCTTCACCCGCAGGCATCGCATCTCGGCGCGCCCGGAACCACCCCTAAAGCAGGGTGAACATATCCTCGGTCAGGCTGTCCACGTCACGATCCATGAGGATGATCCTCACGCCATTGTCGTAAAAGACCGCGTCCTCCCCCTCTTGCGTGACATGGCTCAGCGCCTCGGCGGTGTCGGCATAGTCGAACCCAACCAGTTCAATCCTATCCCAGCTTTCCCAGTCGGTGATCCAGTGCTGCCCGCCCTGCTCGTAGTGGAACACGAAGGTGTCCGAAAACAGGCCGCCGGACAGAACCCCGCCGCCGCCCTCGGGGATCAGCCGGTCGTCGGCGCCATAGCCAAGCATGAAGTCCCGCAGCGCCGGGCCGGTGTTTTCCACGAATTCCGGGCTGTCCATGAAATGCCGGACCACAGCGACGCGGCTGGCCCCGTCTTCCAGCAGCCCGACCCAGGTCGCAAAACCGCCGGGATCGGGGTCTCGGTCCAGCACGTTGTTGTAAAGCAGCGTCACGAACTCCGCGTCCGTGGTGTCGCCATAGGTGGCCTGGAACTCTGCCGATCCGACGAAAAAGGCGACCGTTCCGCCGAAATCCCAACCGTTGGACAGTTTCTCGACCCAGCCCGAGAAGCCGCCATAGTCCGGGTCACGGTCAAAGACCGCGCGATACAGGCGATAGACATCATCCGCCCAGGTTGTCGGATCGTGGAATTCGTCGAAGACCGCCTGCGCCGCCTCCGTGCGGGTCACATGTTCTGGGCTTTCGGCGAAATGCCGGACCACCGCCGTCCGCGACATTCCGGCCTCCATCCGCTCCACCCAGGACTGGGCATCCTCTTCGGTTGGCCCCCGGTTGAAGACGTTGAGATAGAGCAACCCGACGAAATCGAGATCATCCGTGTCGCCGTAGGTGTCACGAAACTCGCGCGACCCCATGAAAGCTTCGGCGATCGCCTCGTGGGTCATGGCGCCCGACGCCAGGCGGGTCAGCCATTCCTGGTGCCCGTTCGCATCCGGCTCTCGTCCGAAAACCGCAAGGTACAGGCGATAGATCTGGGCCGAGATCTCGATCCCGTAAAGGCCACGCTCATCCCCGATCAGGTAGTCGCGATCGAGTCCACCGCGCAGGACATCGGCCCCTGCCCCGCCGACCAGCACGTCAGTCCCCGCCATGCCGGTCACAAGATCGTCGCCCGCAGCCCCGTTCATGTAATTGCCGGACGCCGAACCGATCAGGTACTCGTCATCGGCATCGCCGAACATGCGCGTGCCTTCGGTGTGATAGTTGTGCTGAACGTAATGCCCCTCTGTCAGGTTGTTGTCGATGATCTCCTCGAACGGTCCTGGCACGATCCACCCGAACAGATAGAGGTCGGCGGTGAATGACCGGAACTGGTCGGGCGAAAACGTGAAGGGATAGATCTGCGCGCCGCCGACCTCTCCGGGCAGAACGGCCACCTCGGCAGCATCGGGTGACATCCTGTCTTCACCCGAGGCATAGACCCGCAGTTCGAAGGCCTGCATCGGGCGGTTGCCCAGGTTGCCACCGAAGACGACGAAATCAAGCGGCCCAGCCTGGTCCCCCGCCAGGAAGGACAGGTCGACATAGAAATCCGTGATCCGCTGGTCTTCGTGAACCGTCACCTCACGCGGGGTCGAGGCGTTGTTGGTTTCGTCCAACTCGGCGATCTCGTTCTCCGGGTCGGCCAGGAGGGCGATATAGTAGGTTCCCGGCTGCAGGCCCAAGGCATCATAGTCGATCTCGATCGGCGGGCCGGTGAAATGCTCGAAGTGGTAGGTGTCGATGACGTTCTGATAGGCGGATTAGGTCCAGGATCCGATCAGCAGATCATCAGCTGTCACCTCTGGGTCGGTCGACAGGTAGATGCCAAAGGTAAAGGGCGGCGCGTCGGCATCCCCCTGGTTCGCGATGGTTCCGCCCGAGTGCAGGAAATCACCGTGCAAGATCATCCCACCGGTTGGGCCGACCTCTCCCTCGACGGCGACATAGCCATCCGCAAGGACCAGATCGGGCAAGGGCTGAGCGGCTGATTGCATGGCGGCCGTGCCGGCTTTCACCTGCGAAGAGGCCGAAAAAGTGTTACTCTTCAGAAGGCTACCAGTACGACGCAAATTCGCGGGCACGCTAGGTCAAATGTGCGTTCCGGACAACGGCGGAACTGACGCCAAAGTGCGACAGATGGTGCGCTTGGTAGGGTTCGACGTCTGCTATGTCTGGTAGTGGAGAGAGTGGCTGGCAAGGGACCTCCCCGCTGCGAGTGCCGCGTTGAGCGGGCTAGGCGGGGGAAGTGGCGGACCGAGGAACCGCCAGAGTTAGGTTGCGACTTTTCGGACCCCGCCGCAATTCGTCGTTTCAATACAGACTTGTACGGAGAAAATTTGCGATTCCAACCCGCCAAACTTTGCAATCCGTCGCAAGAAATCGCACTCTTTTTAGGTGGGTAAGTTGGAGTCGGCCCTTTGCCGCGTGTTGCCAAGGAACTGTCTGCACTAGATGTAAAAAGGTTGCAGCACCCTGGAAGGGGTAGCAACGCGCTCTTTGCAGTGGGTGGGGTATCGGGCCTCAACCTGCAAATCACCCCAAACGGTGGACGCACATGGCTTCTGCGCGTAACCGTGGGCGGTAGACGCCGCTAAATTGGCTTGGGCGGATTTCCCGATGTGACCCTTGCGCAAGCCCGTAAGCGCGCGCGGGAAACCAAGGACAAGATCCGGCAGGGCATCGACCCTGTGGAAGAACGCAAGGCAGCGCAGGCCGCACTGGCGGCGGCACAGCGGCGCGGGCTGACCTTTGCGGATGCGACCGACAAATACCTGGCGACAAAGTTGGACGCCTTCAAGAACGCCAAGCATCGCCAGCAATGGCAGAACACCTTGCAGACCTACGCCATGCCTGAACTTGGCAAAATGCTGGTGGATGAAATCACGGTGCAGGATGTTTTGCGCGTTCTTGAACCGATCTGGCAGACCAAGACGGAAACCGCGTCCCGCCTGCGTGGACGGATTGAAAGCGTGCTGTCATGGGCCACGGTGGCGGGGCACCGTAGCGGCGACAATCCCGCCCGTTGGGTCGGAAACTTGAAAGAGCTTCTACCCGCCGCCGCGAAGGTGGCGAATCAGAACAATCAACCGGCTGTTCAGATCGACGATGCGCCGCGCTGGTTCACAGCGCTGCGAAACCGCGACGGCACGGGCGCACGCGCTTTGGAATTTGCCGCCCTGACCGCTTCACGTTCAAAAGAGGTGCGCGGCGCTGTCTGGGAGGAAATCGACCTGGACGCGGGGCTATGGGTCATTCCAGCGGCGCGCATGAAGATGGACCGGGAACACCGCGTGCCGCTAACGCCCGAGGCCCTGGCGCTTTTGGAGGCTCTACCGCGCTTCGAGGATAACCCGCTGGTTTCTCCGGCGCCGCGTGGGGGCGAAAGGTCCGACATGACCCTGAGCGCGGCCATGAAACGGTTGCACAAGGCTGACGTCGATGCAGGCGGGCCGGGTTTCGTGGACCGGGTAAGCACACGCCCGGCGGTGCCGCACGGGCTGCGCAGCACCTTCCGCGATTGGGTGGCCGAGCGCACGCATTTCCCTGGTGACATGGCCGAGGTGGCCTTGGCGCACAAGGTGAGCAATGCTGTGGAGGCGTCTTACCGGCGCGGCGACATGGTGGAGAAACGCCGCGCGATGATGGCGGCTTGGGCGGAATACTTGACCGGAAAGGACCGGGCCGGGGCAGATGTGGTGAGGTTGAGCGGTGTTTAGTAACGTTGGCTGCATTTCAGTGGCCGAAATCTACAATGACGCTAAGACTTGGGACGTCAGAGGCGGCAGGAAGTTGAGCGCCATTGATTTCATTGAGTATGCAGTTGCGCAAAAGAGCTTTACTCTATGCACCCCCCAAGGCGGCACGCTAATGGCCGCCCCACAGATGTTCTTGCGCCACAGGACCATCCGTGAGCGTTTTCTCCACATACACCCTGCTGTAAGTGCTTCATCATTCATGGTCTCCAAGGCAGCCCTTGACGGAAAGGCCGAGCCAGCTTTGGCACAAGTTTCCGAAATTCAAACGAAAATAAATAGCGGAGAGATTTCAAGACCTGCCTCTGGCGTGGTGCCGGAATTCAGGGAGGCTGTTTTGCATTATGCTCACTTGGCGCGACTGCAAGAAATATTCTCACCACTTGACGGATGTTCACTCCAATTGAGCCTTCAAGACCGCCCTCGAAACTACTCTGATGTAGAAAACCCACGCTTCGAATCCGTCAAGCCTGACGAAATGTCCGACCGTGACATTCTCCAAGAGATAATTGGTCTTGCAAGAAGCGGAGAACGCCTCACTCGTGATTAGATTCGCAATCGCGTATGCCCCGAGCTTAAAACTGATGCGTGGCGCATGCTGTGGAAGGAAGCCACGACAATTTGCCCGGAGCTCTCAAAGCCGGGGCCGCGATAGGCGGAGTTCGTTCGAAACCGAAACCAGTTCGTGTCTCGATCTCAGTCACGCACATTGCCTCCAATTGCAACTGATTGGAGTGAATGGCATGGCCCATACATACGTCGCAGATATCCAAGTCGCCGCTCGATATAATGTCCACCGCTCGACGTCCTGGCGCTGGGTCAAGACGGACCCGAGTTTTCCCAAGCCTGTCACCCTGACGCCCGGCTGCACCCGCTGGAAGCTGTCTGATCTGGAAGCTTGGGAAGCCGCCAAGAGCGGCGATGCCGCATAAGATAACCGCCACCCCGAGGGGCGGCGGCGCTATTTCTACGCGGTATTCGACACACCCGAAAGATAGCCCAGCGCCCCTTGTGTTTCAACAAACATGAGGCCGAGCAATGGCACAGAAGAAATGGGCGAAAGCGCCCTATATTGTCACCCTGCCCAATGGTGAAACGCAAACCGTCATCATTGGCGGACGTGTGAGATGGGCAATCGAGGAACTGTGGAAAGCTGGCCCGGCGGGCCGCACTGGACGCGAAGCATTGGGGCCGCGATGCGCGGCCTATATCTGGCAGGCCAAACACGTTCACGGCATCCCGATTGCCGATGCCTGGGAAAGCCATGAAGGCGAGCACCCCGGCAGGCATAAGCGCTGGTGGCTGGATAGCGAAATCCTTTCCTGCATACAGGAAAGCGAGGGCCAGTCATGAACCGGCTGCAAATCTTCTATCTCCGCCGCTTGCACGGCCTGACCGAAGCACAGGCGCAGGCCGTCGCCGCCCTGATCTGGGGGGCAGGCAATGACTGACGCACGCGACATGACAAACCGCCTTGGCGGCAAGTGGCTTCGCACCTATGGCACCGCGCCTTGCCCGGTGTGCCAGCCCGAAGGCCGGAAGGATCAAAACGCTCTGACTATGCATGATGGCGAGGCCGGGCGGCTGCTGGCGCATTGCAAGCGGTTGAACTGTGATTTTCGGGACATTCTGGCGGCGGCTGTTGTTGCCCCCGGAGACTATCGCGCGCCGGATCCGTTTGAACTGGCCCGCCGCGAAGCGGAACAGCGAAACGAAACCGCGCACCGCGCGCGTAGTGCGCAGCAAAACTGGCAAGAGGCGCAGCCATTGGCCGGAACCGTGGCAGAAAGTTACCTGCGCGGACGCGGCATCACCTGCGATCTGCCCGATAAACTCCGTTATCATCCGGCCTGCTGGCACGGTGCCACAGCGAAACGCTATCCCGCCCTGGTCGCGCTGGTGGAGGGCGGCAACGGTTTTGCGGTCCACAGAACCTACCTTTCCATGAACACCTCGGAAAAAGCGGCAATCGAGCCAAACAAGGCCATGCTGGGGGCAACCGCAGGCGGCGCTGTGCGGCTCGCTGAAGCCCAAGGTTCGTTGGTGGTGGCTGAGGGCATAGAAACCGCCCTGAGCCTTGCCTGTGGCCTTCTGCGCGCACCTGCGACCATCTGGGCGGCGCTCTCTACCTCTTGAATGCGCGGGCTGCGACTTCCGCCCGACGCGGGGCGACTGACCATGGCCCCCGATGGCGACCCGGCGGGCCGCGCGGCTGCGCACGCTCTGGCCGAACGGGCACACGCGACCGGCTGGGCCGTGTCGCTCTTACCCGCCCCCGATGGCCACGACTGGAATGATATTCTGATGATGAAAGGGACGCGCGCATGACCGCCTTCAATCCCGCCAAACCCATCCCGTTCACACCCGAAGGACCGCAACCGCTGGTGCGCGAGATTGCCCCCGGTGCGCAGTATCCCGTCACCCATCTCGGACCATTGCGCGAGGCGGTGGAAGCGGTGCAGGGCATGGCGCAGGCCCCCGTCGCAATCCCGGCGGCTTCCGCCCTGGCGGTGGCATCGCTGGCGGTGCAGAGCTTTGCGAATGTGGAAACGCTGGGCGGGCCGCGTCCCGTATCGCTTTACGCACTGACCATCGCCCGCAGCGGCGAACGAAAATCAAGCTGTGACGGGCCGCTGATGGCCGCCCTGCGCGACCATGAAAGGGAACGCGCCAATGCCCAGCGCGAAGCCTTTACGGCTTGGCAGAATGCGCACGCGCTATGGAAAGGCGAGCGCGACCGCATCCTTGCCGAGGCCAAGAAGAGCAAGGGAGAAAAGCGCACCGCTGCGCAGGCCGACCTTGACGCGCTCGGGGCGGAACCGGCGGCACCGCCCAGCGCCGACCGCACCGTGACCGAACCGACCTTTGAAGGCCTGACCCGGCTTTTCGCCACGGGGCAACCGTCGCTCGGGATTTTCAGCGACGAAGGAGGGCAATTCCTGGGCGGGCACGCCATGAACAGCGACAACCGGCAAAAGACGCTGGCCGCGCTGAATGACCTTTGGCAGGGCAACCCGATACGCCGCACGCGGGCCGGTGACGGGCACGCAACGCTCTACGGGCGCAGGCTGGCGGTGCACCTGATGGTGCAGCCCGCCATCGCCCGCGCTTTCATGGCCGACCGTATGGCGGCGGATACGGGCTTTCTGCCGCGTTTCCTGATTAGCGAACCCCCTTCGACCATTGGCACGCGCCTTCACGCGAACGCACGGGGCGATTCCGTGACCGTGGCGGGCTTCGGGCAACGGCTGCGCACGATACTGGAAACACCCTTGCCGATGGACGACGAAACCCGCGAACTCTTGCCCCGCGTACTGCCGCTCGCCCCCGAGGCCCGCGCGTTGCTGGTCCGCTTAGCCGATGCAATCGAGGCCGCGCAGGCCCCCCAGTGGCGACCTCGCAAACGTCACCGGCTATGCCAGAAAGGCGGCGGAACAAGCCGCGCGCATCGCGGGTGTGCTGACGCTATGGCGCGACCTGGATGCACCTGCCGTCACCGCGCCGGACATGGGCGACGGCATCGCGCTTGCGCAATTCTACCTGTCCGAGGCGGTGCGATTGGCCGACGCTGCGACGGTATCACAAGAAATCGACCGTGCCGAAGCACTGCGCAAATGGCTGCTGGAAAGCTGGGAACATTCTGACGTCATGGTGCCGCTCTGGGCATCCTTGAGCGGCACGGATGGATTGCGCCGCTCGCCCCTGGCACGGTGGTGCGCGGGGCTGCGCGGAATAAAGCGTGGGCAATCGTGAAGGGTGGCGGCGATGTGGTTTGATGTGTCCGCCGCGCTTGCTGAAATCGAAGGCGACACAGAGCCCGCCGCCGAGGCTCGACCCGCTGCGACAATCGCGACACCTGCGACACAAGCCCCGGATCCACGCCCCGTGTCGCGATTGTCGCAAGTGTCGCAAGCCCCTGAGGCTGACAATTCGTCTCGCGTCGCAAGTGTCGCAACACGCCCGCCCGCGACCCCGGCGCGCCCCGTCCCCCCTTCATGGCTGGACGGAGAACCTTTCCCGCACGGCAAGTCCCCTGGTGGCCGCCCATTGACCTGGACGGGCCGTGTCGTGTCGCTGGACGATTGGCGCACGCTGTCGGATTGGGACCGCCACGGGCCGGGTGAAAGGCGGTGGTGGTGCTGCAAGAGGAGGCAGTGGCTTGAATCTTGATCGAAAGGTTTGCAAGATTTGACCTAACCTGCAGTGACCAGATGTGAGGATGATATGGGGCCGGATCGACCGACGAGGGATGAAGCCTGTGGCTATAGGCAGGAAAAACTGGATGTTTGCCGGTTCTAAGGGCGGCGGAGAAGCCATGGCCACCGCCTTCACCGTCATCGAGACCGCCAAGTTGAACGGCATAGATCCCCAAGCCTGGCTGACCTGGGTGCTCGGGCGCATCGCTGACCACAAGACCAACCGTCTCGACGAACTGATGCCTTGGAGTTACGCTGCGCAGGCAGCGTAAGCGGGACCGCCGACACCCTGCCAGAGCACCTTCACCGGGCGGTCACGCTTCAGGCGATCTGAATAGCGCTGATCACAAGCTCTTCGAAGCTGGCTTCGTCGAGCATTTTGCTGTTTTCGATCGATATATGCAGATCGCCAAACTGCAAGAGACCATCGCCCGATGGCTGCACGATGAAGGCGTCGGCAAGCATTAGCAGGGGATCTGCTGCCGCCAACAGTTCATCGAAACCGGCAAAGACTATGATATCGTCCGCGTTCAAATCAATGATGGTGTCGCTGGATCCGTCGCTGGTTTCGGCATCGAAGACAAACCAATCGGTCCCAGAGCCGCCCGACAGGCTGTCTGCGCCAAACCCGCCGATCAGGGTATCGTCTCCCGAGGTCCCGATGAGCGTATCGTCTCCGTCGCCACCGCTCATGGAATCATTGCCGCTTTGGCCTTCGAGCAGGTCATTGCCGGCAGATCCGATCAGGGTATCGTTATCCTTGCCGCCAAAGAGGTTGTCTGATCCATCGCCACCGTCGATCACGTCATTGCCGTTGCCGCCGTAGATCATGTCCACGTCGTCACCGCCATACAGGCTGTCATCGCCTGTGTCTCCGTATAGCCGATCCTCGCCCGCGCCGCCGTCGAGCAGGTCATTGTCCTTGCCACCTTTCAGCAAGTCAGCGCCGTCGCCACCTTGCAAGGTGTCTGCGTCATCGCCACCGGACAATTTGTCCGCGCCGGAACCACCCACCAGAAGGTCCTCGCCAGAGTCGCCGAAAAGGCTGTCATCCGCCGCGTTGCCAAGAACCGTATCATTGCCCGAGTTGCCGAAGACAGGCCCGGATGCGCCACCGGCAAGCAGGATGACCGTGTCGTCCCCGTCCTTGGCATCGCGTTCCGTTTCCGACGGAGACAGAAAGACGAAATCGTCTTCGACAGTGAACAGGCCTCGGTCTTCGGCAAAGCTTATTCCGTCGGGACCGATCGAAACCTGTACAGGTTCCAGATGCATATCAACGGTGCGCAGGAACAGGCCCGAAGGGCTTACCGAAACCGACGCGCCGATCTTGGAAATGCGATCCAGGAAGGATTCCGGAATCTCGTCCAGAGAGGGCAACCACTTACCTTGCCCCTTGTGCCCGGGGTGGGCCGCGTCAAGCGAGCGCGCCCATTTCAGCAAGTGGGCTTCGGTTGGTGGGGCAAGATCGAGGTCGGGAATTGGCCCGCGTGGGACGTTGCCGGGTGTGCCGGCCGACTTCGCAAGAGACTTGGCGGCTTTGGGTACTGGCATGGTCTTTCACTCCGAATGAATTGTATTGCGCGGCTCCGCCTGTCGGCCCGCAAACTGGTTACCAGCCGATGCCGTGGCAGTGCGCGGGTTCGGTCTGTCCGGCAAACAGGCGAGCAACGTCGATGACCGGAACAAACACGTCCTGCGCCGCCTGGCGGTATTCAGGCAGGGCGTGGGTCACGATCACCGCATCCGCGTCCTGAAGCGTGTCCGCGATGTCTTCGCTCAGAAGCTGCGGCAACTGCTGGCAGAGGTCTTGCAAACCCGGTTTCGTCGAGGCCGCGTGGCGCGCACTTTCGGCAACATTGTCAGATGTCACGAAGTGGTCATGTGCGCTGACGGCGATGCCTTTTTCCTGAAGCTGGGCGATCACGTCCAGGATCGGGCTTTCGCGCAGGTCGTTGGTGCCGGGCTTGAAGGCAAGGCCAAGTACGGCCACCTTGCGGGGTCGCGCGGCAAGAAGCATGGCAACGGCCCGGTCGATCTGCGCCAGGTTGGACTGATCAAGGCTACCGATCAGGGGCAGGTCAACGTTTCGGCTCTGCGCCAAATGGTTCATCGCCCGCACTTCCTTGGGCAGGCAGGACCCGCCGTAGGCGAAGCCCGGCTTTAGGTAATAGGGCGACAAATTCAGCTTGGTGTCCTGGCAAAAGATGTCCATGACGTCTCTTCCGTCGATATCCAGGGCCTTGGACAGGCGACCGATCTCGTTTGCGAAGCAGACCTTGTTCGCGTGCCAGACATTGTCGACGTATTTGACCAGTTCGGCGGTTTCGATTTCGGTCAGGATCGGCTTGGCATCGACGGGCTCGAAGATCCGGGCCACGATTGCGACAGAGCGTTCATCCGACGCGCCGATGACCGTCTTGGGCGGCGTCCGGAAGTCATCTACCGCGACACCTTCGCGCAAGAATTCGGGAACAAAGGCGATGCCGAAGTCGACGCCGGCCGCCTTGCGTGACGCTTGCTCGATCCGGCGTGCCATGACGTTCATCGTGGTTCCCGGCGGAACAGAACACCGCAAAACGACCACGTGAAAGCTCTTCTTGGTTGCGATGGCGGCACCGATCGTATCGGCCACGCTTTCGATGTAACGCAAGTCACAAGAGCCATCGGAGGCGGTCGGCGTGCCGACGGAAACAAAGGTCGCATCCGTACCGGCAACGGCCGCACAGAGGTCGTCGGTGGCAGAGATTGCCCCGCACTTGACGCCGTCGGCCAACAGGTCATCGAGGCCCGCTTCGTGAATCGGGGATTTGCCTTCCATGACGTTCGCGATCTTGAGCGGATCGACGTCCACGCCAACGACCTGGTGGCCGAGCGATGCAAGACATCCAGCGGTCACCGATCCGACGTAGCCGAGACCGACGACGCTGATGCGCGGTTTGTGGTCCGGAACCAGATAGGGCTGGAACCCCCTCGACACATCTGAATGCCAGTTCGCAGAGACAGCGTCCAACATTTGCTCATTACCTCGATTTCTGTTTCTTTAAGTTGGACAATTAACCTTCATTGTGGTCGAAATTGGACGCTATTAAGAATATGTTAGGATTTGCAGGACTCGCCTCAACTTATTGACGATAAATCGAAAATTAGGATGTCTCTGGTGTTTGAAACCGGACATCTTCACCAAAAGGGAAAGGCAGGCCAGGTCTTCCTGCGTCACGTCGGGCCCTGGATCTGAACGGGGTTCAGAACGTCTGGAACAATGCGCCGGAGCCCAAGACCAGTGCCACTACTTGTATGAAGACAAGGGCAACCGTGACGAACTGGAAAAGCGCGACGGCAGACTTGGCCCGGTAGGCAAGGCTGACTTCGTGCTGAGCTCTCTGACCGCCCCGGTTGGCCCAGCGCTGCTTGTGTGGAAAGAAGATCATGAAAGACTTCACCGAAGCATTCAAAAGCTGGTTGGCATACAGCAGGAAAGGCCATGTCAGATCCGGCCGCTTGGCATACCGGAAGAGGAACAGGCTGAGCACCAGGCGGGACACCAGGATCCATGACAGGGCGATCCAGATATAGCCCGGGTCAAGGATCAGCGAGAGCAGGATCAATGTCGGGCTGACCAGCATGGTCCAGATCGCAAGACGCTGATCCAGCACGCACCACCAGATGAACCAGCCGACTTTTCCCGGCCCCAGTTGCAACGCGCGTGCTCCATTGCGCAGCATGTTGCCCGACCAGCGGCGCAGGTTCTGGACCATCCGATCCCGACCGCTGCCCTTGATGACTTCGACGGTATAGACGCAGACGTCCGGCACGTAGAGCATCTTTGCCCCACGTCCGAGCAGGAAGTACCAGGTGCTCTTGTCGTCCCCGGAGAGGAAGCGGAAACGCCCCCAGAGCCAATGATCGAGGAAATCCGCTTCGATGGTCCGGACAAAGGACAAATTGCAGATCTGCCGCGCCCGGAACATGCTCATCCGTCCGGTTAGGGTCAGGACCTTGTCGCTCATGGCGTGGCTCTGCATGGCGAGCCGGCGTTGTGCGAAACGCATGTTCAGCCAGCGGCGCATCCAGGACGGTCCATAAGTGATGGCCTCTTCGTCCGTCGTCAGGGCCTCGAGCTTGGCATCCGCGCCGAACATGGCGCAGCACCGCGCCAGGACACCAGGGCCCAGAATGGCGTCGCCATCCATGAACAGGATCAGGTCATCGTCGTCTGGAGCGGTACGAATGATGGCGCGCATCACAAGGCCAATTGCCATCCGCTTGCCAGGCTGGTTCTGGCGGATGAACGCTACTTCTGCGTCAAGATCGGCGCCATGTTCCCAGATAACTTCTTCGATGATGCGTTCGTCGTGACGCGCACCACTGCCGACCCAGATGGTCGCAGGTACGCCTATTTCGCGGATCTGATCCAGAAGTGCCTTGATCACGTGGCGCGTGATGGCCTCTTCTTCGTAGTAGGTCGTCATCTGGACATGCAGGTGCCGTGGTCGCCACCCGCCGTTCCAGATCCGGTCACAGTGACTGCGAATGCCCGGGAACTTGTCCTTTTCGTAACGGCGGGCGCGTTGTGCGTGGTTGAACCACCAGCCATACCGCCATATGCCCAGAAGCCCCAGGACCCAGGTGATCTCTTGGTGCTCCACATCGTAGAGGAACCCCGGGATCAAGACGACGCAAAGCAGACCAAGCAGAACCATGCCCGCCAGGGCCAGCATGTCCCGAAGACGCCATTTGTTCCCGGGAATCGGGGCCTGATGGACCCTCATACGTTCGGCGATGTCGCCATAGGGATCCGCGGGAAGCCAGCTGGTTTCGGGCATCAGTTCTTCTGCGTCTCGGCAGAGGCCGGACCGACACTCAGGGCCTGGTAGATGGGGAGAACAACAGGCTTGTATGCGAAGAAGGCAAAAAGCGCGTAGATGGCGACCGCCGTCAGGACCCGCGTCGGGCGTGGCAAGGCACGGCGCGTCTCCGCCGCGACTTCCTTCGGAGTTTGTTCCATCGAGATTTTTTCGACAGGCGCGTCCATCGCAAGGATCATGCGGTCCATCGTCATCGCCCGGCCCGTTGCCAATTGTCGGTAGAAGTTGGCCAAGACTTCAGACTCACGCTGGCCAATGGCCGAAAACCGGAAGCCGTCGATATCGGGGTCATAGGCCAACCTGGCTTGCAATGTAATGCCGAAGCCCTGGAAGGGGATGGTGATCGTGGCTTCGCCGCTAAGTCGGGGGACCGATATCGGACGCGTCACATGCTCAAGCGACCAGGACTCAGCCCAGAAACATCCCGCGCCCTCGAGGTCAACCAGAAGAGGTGCCTGGATGGTGTAGCTCAAATCTGGCAAAGCGGGTTCGAACCGGACTTTCATGTGCTTCATCCTTATTTAAATGAATAATGCTAGTCGAATGTGTCTATTGTTTGGCGTAGCGACGACAGTCGGGGGCGCTGAGGGGCATTGTTGTGTCAACGGCGCCAAAAGGGCGGCCGGTCTGGGCATGACGGGCGATTTGGCAGCCGCGCTCCCCAAGGAGTTGGGGTTGCCAAGGTGCCTTTGTCTGCAAGGACCAAATTCGAACTTGGTACAGCCGTTCTGGTGATGATCCGCCCCACCTGAGTGGTCTGCGTTGAGTGTTAGTGCATGGTCGGCCTTTGGTCCATCGGGACGATGGTTTCCGGAGCCGGCGGGCGGTAGCCCAGAGCACTGTGTGGTCGCTT